>JAJFJH010000255.1 GCA_021774155.1 Nitrosomonas sp. | reverse complement strand
GTTCATATTTAGATAATTTTGTTTGAGGCAGATGCAAGGTTTTTGCATGCATTCCTGTAAAAACCTTGCATAAAAACAATTAAATAATTATTTATTATATTATGAAACAATAAGTTATAGTTTATGAGTAAGCTCTATTTATAAATCACCTAACTTGGACAGGAGATAATAATGATCAATGCCGAGCAACGAAAAACCCAAGATAATATTCATTTAAATCAGCAGAAAATCAGTCGTAAAATTAATGAAACCGGCCAATTAAGGCGTGCAAAGATGCATGTATCTTGTCTTGTTGAGGATTTAGACGACAAGAAAGCGCTAACGCCTTCCCTACGTAAATTACTAGAAACAAGCTTGATTTTGCAAACAACAAGCGCCAAAGTTCTTGCAGCTTACTTAAACCGATCGCCCGCCACTATTCGGACCGATTTTCAACGGATTCTTTCTATTCTTGGAGATTATGGCAGTCGTTCATCACTCTACGCTACCGAATGAAGATGAAGATTGTCTGCATTCATAGGTTAACAATAAATAGAAAACATTGTTTTTAATTAAAATTAAGTGGTTAGGCGAATTAATTTTCTATTCAATAATAGGAGCAAGTTCAGATGCCAAGCAAAAATAGTGAAACAAGTACTATAAAAACTAACACTCAACCATCTAGAAGCAAAAAACACACATTGGCGAGCAAGGCTAGCGGTACAAAAAACAGAGATGATGATCGTCATAAGATGATTGCGTCTACCGCTTATTTTCGTGCTGAAAAGCGCGGTTTCAAAGGCAATGGTGCTGACACAATGCAAGATTGGCTGGAAGCCGAAGTGGAAATGGAAATAGGCCATAAGTAGACGTAAACGTTTGACTACCAATTCCTTGCAAGTAAATCTCAACACGCAACGGGATCCGCAACGGAGTTGGGCCTAGCCCCAATATTGCACCAGTACATTCAATTTCGGCCTGTAGCCCTTATGTTTACTGATCTTTGTAAGATTATTTAAAAATACGGTTTGTACCGAGCACTTAATTTTCTGGTTTTTAACTTGCCCTGTTCTGAATTGAGCGCACATGCTTGCTACGCCGCGGAATAACTGCGACTCCGGTCGCGAGCACGTTCAATTCAAAACAGTTCGGCGTTTAAATTCCAGAAACTGGTGCAATATTGGGGCTAGATTCGTAGGCTACAAATATAGACCCCAATGCACATGTCACAAGCCATAATGGAGGTGCTGGAGAACCCAACGTGTTAATAGTCAGTCAATCTTAAAATGTCAAATCCCATTGCAGCCAAAATCGTTGATCCGATTGATTCTGAATGGTTAGGTGGCTAACCTGAAAATTCACTTTATTAAAGTGACCGTTGAAAAAATAAGTCATTACCCCGCTGACTTCTTGTTGCAGATCGCTACTGAGTTTGACGTTGGGATCAACGAAAGCATATCGCCCAGCAAACTCTAGGTTCCTGGGTATGATCGGAAAAATATAGTGCGGAAAGTATCCCGCCTGGACTAAGCCACCCATAAGATTGGTTTTTCTCGCAGAATCACCTTGTTCTTTTAATGTATCGATAATTTCTTTCCAGTGCATTTCATGTTTCAGTGAAAAACCCAGCCATTTGAAACGTACTTCTTCCATCATCTGATTAATACGGTATTGTCCGTTTTGTCCAGCTTGGAATCCAGGTAAGTCGCGACAGCTACTGCTGTCGGTTTGGAATGCCGTACATTTACTACGATTCGTGACTGCTGCAAATGCAAAGTTGAGTGCCGGTTTTTCATGGTACTCAATATCAGACTGGGAAAATGGCATTTCCCCTCCCAGCGCATTCCACTGTAATCGTCCAGAGTACATCATGTTTCCATCATCGTTACTGCCTTCACCCACACCTAGACCGGTAAAAACGCCTGTGTAATAACTGATATCATGCCAGGTTCCTGGAAACAAATTGCCAAATACCTGAACACCCTGTTGTCGGTCTGTAGTAAAAATGTCGTTAACGATAGATCGGTTAACGAACTGCTGACTAGCGGATGAGGTGACACGTTCATCGTTATACAAAACTTTACCGCGACCTATCCACAATCGAGCCCATTTGAATTTATCTACGGTCAGGTTTAAATCACGTAATACAGGTTGAGACCAATCATATTGCAAATAATATTTTAGCCACGGCCAATAGGCATGACCCCTGAGTCTAGTACGCGCACGGCGTATTCTAAATGAGCTTTCGTCTCGTTCTAAATCCTCAATTGAACGCGGACGCTGTCAAATGGGTTGGAATATCGGGTTTGGACTCGGTTCTGAATGGCTAGAGAGAATTTGTTATTATCCGTTCTGAATTCAAATCCATTCTTACCATAGCTTAAGTTTGCATGACCATCCAGTAAATTAGGTTTGGATTCGATAACTACAGGTTCTTCTGCAGTTTGAGTAAGTGTTATTTCTTCTGTTTTTATTACTTCTTTATCGCCAGGAGTGGCAGGTGTTGCAACTGTTGCAGAAGTCGCAGTTGACTCTAATTTTTCAAGTCGTTCTAGTTTCTCATCAAGCTCTTTCAGTTTAGCATCAAGACGTTTTTCAATAACTAAAAGCTCTTGTTTATAAAGTTCTGGATCCTTAAGTTCTGATGCTTTAACGGAAACGTTTTGTAACGGCCCAAGCAACAACCAAATGGCTGAGCAAACCATTACTCGGAGGGTGAAATGCTTGCGCATGAACTGCACACCTTATAATTATAAAAACAACAATTGTACAGATTTATTGCAAAACAAAGCATTTCGCCACAAGCAGCGGGTTATTATAATAATGCTTATTTCCTAGCAGCGAGACTAGATGGGGCGCACGAAGTAATAAAGAGCCTAGAAGCAGGCTCTATGGTGAAAACAACCTTATGCGATGCGCTTGGTAATTTTGAGTTCGCTGATATCCTAGATGGAAAATGACGCATTGAAACAAAGGGGCAATGGTACATCAATAATAGGCAGCAGGAGGGGCGCGATAATAGAAGATGTTACAGTGAAAAGTAATGAAAAAACAGATTTATTATTTCGAGATAGTAGCATTACGAATTAATATTCTATGCATATAGAACTTGGCCTAACGCCGCATCCAATTCAGTAAATTTAAATTGATAGTCAGCATCCAACATTCGTTTAGGAGTAACACGTTGACTACCAAGCAGCAATTCAGACATTTCACCCAGTAGGGGTCTAAGTATCCATGCTGGAGCAGGTAGGAAAGCGGGGCGATGAAGGGTGTTTGCCAACGTCTGTGCAAATACTTTATTGGTGACTGGGTTTGGTGCTGTCAAGTTGAAGGCTCCTTCAAGTTCGATGTTATTGAGTAATGCTAAACAGATAGCCACATGGTCGTCGATATGAATCCAGGACATCCATTGCTTGCCACTACCCAGTCGTCCTCCAAGCCCCAATTTGAACGGCAGTATCATCGGTTGTAAGAAGCCGCCATTTTTACCAATAACCAAGCCAGTACGTAGTAGACATATTCGAACGCCATATTTCTTAGCTTTTTCTGCCTCATTCTCCCATTCGACACATAGCTGGCGGCCAAAATCATCGTGGCCAGATGATGTTTCATCGAGTATTGTATCGCCTTGATTGCCATAGAAACCGATTGCTGAGCCACTCAGGAAAACCTCAGGTTTGGTGTGTGCACGCGCAATAAATTGCACCAAATATTGGGTAATATCAATGCGGCTATGTAGAAGGACCTGTTTACGTTCGTCAGTCCATCGCTTGCCAAAAATTGGTGCGCCAGCAAGATTGATAATAGCATCGAATTGATCCGTTTCAGATAGCGTCCTCAAGGAATTGAGCGGCATAACTTGATCACCAAGTATGGTATTGACTTTATCAGGATAGCGGCTATAAACAGTCAACGTATGACCTGCCGCAAGTAGTGCCGGGCATAACGTCTGGCCAATAAATCCGGTTCCACCTGTTATCAGAATTTTCATGGACTGGCTCCTTGTCAGTCAAACTATAATTGACGCACTCCTAAATGTCGATGATATTTGATTCAATTATTGATTGAAACTTGTAAGATACATACACTGAGGCTTAGAGATATCTAATGTGTTAATTAAAGGAATATGGGTGAAGTTTTTTTTCATTTTGCTAGCTTTTGTTTGTTTGCCAGCGCAGGCTCAAAATAATCTGCTTGGCGAGCTATCCAATAAAGCAAAAAATATCGAGCGTTTAAGTGGTGTATTTACCCAACATCGTAAAATTGCTGTGTTACCACTGCCATTAATTTCATCGGGTGAATTTAGTTATCATCACCAGACGGGTATGGTTTGGAATACGCTTGAGCCGATTCAATCAAAAATACATATTACGCATCAGGGTATTCAAACGGAAAATAATGAATTAACCGCTCGAACTACGGGTTCGGCGCAGTTAGCAAATATGTTGTTGGGAATATTTTCTGGTAACTTGGCGTCATTATTTGAGCAATTCGATTTTCAAGTTAATGGCGACAAAACCGAATGGCATTTACATCTGACACCTAAGAATGAAATGGTTGCAGCCCAGATATTGTTTGTTGATATTCGCGGCAAAGAAACCACGGAGTCTGTCGCTATTGCCGATGCGAGCGGTGATCATACGGACTTAATTTTTATCACCCGGCAACTAGTTTTCATTGAACACTGAACCAGTACAAACCCTGCTGCGTTTACAAAGTCGTCGAGCATTAACGCTTGCTGTTCTTTGGGGCGTGCTGATCTTTATTTGCGCGATCTATTCATCCGTAAAAATAATCTCCGGCAATGGGTTTGAAAGTAATATTTTTAGTTTAATTCCCGATGATCTAGTGCCGGTCGAGAACCAGCAAGTCAAAGGGCAGCTCATAAAGCAGGTGGAGCAAAACTTTATTGTTCTGTTGAAAGGAGAGGGCAGTGCGCAAGGTTTGCAACTGGCACAAATGCTGAAGGCTCATCTGAAAACAGTGCCTGATGTTACGATGTCTGAACCAGCGTCGCAGATGGAAAAATCCATCAAAGACTTCTATTTCCCATATCGCTATCAACTATTGTCACCGCAAATGCGTGATCAACTGTTGGCACATAGTCCGCAACAGCTTGCAGAAAACAGATGGCGAACAATGGTTGGACCAATCAGCTCTTATGCGCCTTATCAATTTGAAGATGATCCGTTCAATCTCGGGGGAGATTGGGTTCAATCGATTGCGAGTTTGGGCGATCGTTTTGAAGTGACTGAGATTCTCTCGATTAAGGATGGACCGGATAATTGGTATTTGATACGCGGCGAATTGCAGCTAAGTCCTTTCAATGTAGAAATTCAGCAGCGTTTGTTAAATTTGTTGGATGACTTTGTGCAACAGCAGGATAGCCAGTCATTTGAGTTGCTGACTTCAGGCCTAGTTTTTCATGCGGCACAAGGGACGAAGATTGCACAATCAGAAGTCTCTACAGTGGGTGCTGGCTCGTTAGTAGCCGTTATTTTGTTGGTGCTGATTATTTTTCGTTCAATACAAAGTTTTTTGTTCATTCTATCGGTTCTGGCTTGTAGTACTCTCGTTGCGCTATCTGTAACGTGGCTTATTTTTGGTCAGGTTCATTTAGTAACGCTGGCTTTCGGCTCGACGCTGTTGGGACTTGCTGCTGATTATTGTTTTCATTTTCTGGTTAAAATGCGTGCAATAGGAAATACATCAATTACCCGCAAGTTATTATTCAAAGGCCTAGTTGTTAGTTGCTTAACCAGTGTTGCTGCTTATTTAATTCAATTGTTTTCACCGTTTCCTGGATTGCAACAGTTTGCAGTTTTTGTTGCTTCAGGATTGGTGACGGCCTGCATAACAGTACTGGTATTTGGCATGTTCCTTAAGCCCGTTTCCTCGTTACCCATTCCTGCAGGGCAAGTATTTGACTCGCTATTTTCACCTGCTTATCGCAAAATTGCAAAGCGGAGAATTTGGCTTGTAGCCATAGGCTTGGTGATCATGTTTGTGGCATTATTGAGTCTTTTTCGGCAAGGCGTAGTGGATGATGTGCGTTTGCTGAATACTTCGGGTAGTCAATTGATTGAGTCTGAGCAGAGAGTGCAACAATTATTGGGTAACTTCAGTATGCAACGCTATTTCCTGGTTGAAGGTCATTCGTCTCAACAGGTATTACAGTATATCGGTTTGCTAGAGAAAGAAATCGGTGAAACGTTGCAAGTAGATCCAAGCCAGTTGATTGTTTCACCCACTTCGGTTGTGCCGTCATTAGTACGACAACAGGCTGATTATCAATTAATTCAAGAGAAGATTTTTTCACCACAAGGTGCGGCTGTTATATTGTGTCAGCTCCTCCAAAGTGATTGTGAGTGGTTGACGCCTCAACCAGATTTTAGTGCTGAATTATCACCAGAGCAGTTACCTCAAATTTTAATGCCTCTGTCTCCGTCTTTAGCCTTGCTCAAAAATAGCACGGCGGTTATTTTTCTTCGTGATGAACAATTCGCAGCACAAATAGCAGTGATTGATTGGCAAGTGCCGGGTGTGACGTATGTTGATCAGGTAGAGAACTTAACATCAATTCTGAAGAATTTCCGCCAAGAGACCAGTTGGTTACTTGCTGAATTTTATCTATGTTTAGTTATTTTTAGCCTGTTTGTTTTCAAGAGGAGTGGCATTTTGGTTATCTCTGCTGTGACTTTTTCCAGTGTTGTTGCATTATCAGTCGCATCAGGGGCGGGTATTACACTGTTTCATATCTTGGCCTTACTGCTAGTCATCGGGATTACGATTGATACGGCCGTGTTTTATATTACGCCAGGATTAGATAGGGATACATGGACAGCAGCTACGTTGGCTTGTCTGACATCACTTATTGCGTTTGGGTTGCTGTCTCTGAGTCAAGTGCCATTGCTAAGTCAATTTGGGTTGGTTGTTTTTGTTGGTTTAATATGCGCATGGTTAGTTACACCGCTTATTTATTATTTGCTTGAAACTTTTCATGGTAATCAAATGACCCAACAGAAACCATTAAATGATTGAACAGACAGAAATTGCAATTATTGGTGCAGGGCCGTCGGGGGCTATTGCCGCTGCATTACTCAAGCAGCTGGGTCATCAAGTTATTGTATTAGAGCAAAGTCATTTCCCCCGGTTTTCTATTGGCGAGAGTTTGCTGCCCCAGTGCATGGAATTTATTGAACAAGCGGGTATGACTGAGGCGGTTCGTGCCGCGGGATTTCAACTTAAAAATGGCGCAGCATTTGCCTGTGACGGAAAGCG
>JAJFJH010000254.1 GCA_021774155.1 Nitrosomonas sp. | reverse complement strand
AATGCCTTTATGATGAAATTGGCTCAAACGGTGAATTTGTTGCATGGTGACCGCATAGGTGGCGGCAAGATATAGCGGCAACCCAAGCAATAGGGTAGTTAGTAAAGCAAACCACAATCCAAGGTCAAGAATTAAACGGCTCGCATAAATTGCAAAAGCTAACCAGATGATGGAAAGACAAGAATAGCTAGCCAATTTAATGTTAAAGCACATTTAACCTGTTAATTAAGAAAAGAAATAAAGTCACAAAATGACAAAGAGGTTGGTCAATAAGTGCAAAGACGAAGAATTATAATATTGATAACAGTATGGTACAGAATTAATGAATTTATAGCTCGGCAAGTTAATTCAATCAATTTTTAAGGTTTATGTCTGGTTCATCAAAAATACAGAATATGCACTAAAGTACAGTTGTTTAAGCAATTTAAATTGTTAACATGCAGTTGCACGGTTAAGAGTTTAAGAGGTTATTTTTAATTTCTTACTCTTAATCATTAATGTGTAACTAAGAGGATGCAAAAATGGGATTAAATATACAAATTAATAATGCCGCTCATCAATATGGTTTAGATACCCTAGATGTATTTGGTTTATTTAACGCCATCAATGCAGACATTCTTGGCAAAGAAACCAGCATCGATTTAAGTTGGGAAGGAAGCCTTTTATCCGGGCAAACCGGAGAAATAACCGTTAGTTATTCAAATGGCTTCACGATAAAACAAACAGTACAAAATATTGATGGCCAAACAGCAAAAATAACGCTTGAATCAGTCTATAGAACTGAAACGAATGAACTTCTAATGCAGACAGAAGGTGATAAGTTATTTACTTTCCCGAACGTCGGCAACACGTTGCAAAGCAATATTATTTATGCTGGAGACGACCAGTTTAATGGCAATGATTTCAACAATGTGTTCAATGGGTTCGGTGGCAATGATTTGATCAATGGCCATGCCGGTATAGATGCCGCCCGTTTTTCAGGTTTTGCCGACGATTATGTTATCACAGTACAAAATGACCGTTCGATTACCATCAATGGTACTGACGGTGCGGACTCACTTATCAATATTGAACGATTGGGGTTCGATGACAAGAAACTTGCTTTTGATCTTGGTGGCAATGCTGGCAAAGTTGCAAAGTTAATCGGCGCTGTATTTGGCGTTGAAAACTTATCAGTTCAACTGAATACAGGAACCTTTCTTACCCTACTAGATAATGGATTGAGTTATTCAGATGTGATGAGTTTGGCTCTAACGATAAAACTTGGTACAGAATTCTCTAATGCTGACGAAGTCAAGTTGCTCTATGAAAATTTGCTTAATGTTGAGCCATCTGATGATGAGGTTGATTTTTGGGTAAATACTTTAGAGACCGGTGAGTACACACAAACCACCTTAGCATTGATGGCAGCTGATACGAAAATAAATCAACAGAATATCGACCTAACCAGTTTAGCAAAAACAGGGCTAAGTTATGCAGATACCAATACAACAATTCCACTGTCTAATCAGAATAATATTGATAGTTTATTAGCTAATTCCAAATGGAGTGATGACATTGGGACAGGTGCCAATGTTACCTATAGTTTTCGTTCAGAAGCTTCAAGTTATTCCACTGACGATGTGACAGGGTATGGGTCTCCAGACGGTGTTGGAGAACCATGGCAAGCGGATAGTTCTTTTTTAACTACTTTAGAAATTGCAGGCATCAAAGCTTCTTTGAATGTTTGGTCTGAAATTGCAAATATAAGATTAACAGAAGTGACCGATAGTGAAACTGTGTCAGGTGACATTCGCTTTTCTACATTGCCTGAAGTAACTGATGCCATAACTTATCAACCCGGGTCATCATCACGTGGTGGTGATGTTTGGCTTCCAGTATCCAGTGATTTAAATACGTCGACCAAAGGTACTTACGGTTACGCCACTTTTTTACGTGAAACAGGCCATGCACTCGGCCTTGATCATCCAGACGAGGGACGAGTAATAGCAGAAGCGGCTATTGACGCGTTACCCTTTTCTATCATGAGTAAACGTGATTTTATCAATGATTCGTTAGATAACAAGCGTGACATTCTTTATCCAACAACACCTATGCTTAATGATATTGCGGCTATTCAATATTTGTATGGTGCTAACAACAATACTCGTAGTGATGACACAATATACAGCTGGGCACCTGATCAAGTAATATACGAAACCCTATGGGATGGTGACGGCAATGACACCATAGATTGGTCGAACCAAATTACACCAGCCAACATTAATTTAGGTCACGGAACTTGGAGTGACATAGGACCAAACCGATGGGATGGCAAAACAAATACAAATACAAATCTTGCAATCGCTTATGACACGTTAATTGAAAATGTAAATGGTGGATCTGGTAGTGATGTTCTCACAGGTAACGGCGCAGATAACGTTATCAATGGTGGTGATGGTGATGACGAACTGTATGGCGGTAAAGGTGCAGATGTTTTTGATTTTGAGGCCACATTGAGAGGCGGTATTGATACGATGTATGGTGGGCAAGGTGATGATACCTATGTTATTGATTCATTGTTAGATACGATTGTTGAGTTAGCAGATGAAGGTGTCGACATCATTTGGTCCAGAGAAACTTATTCTTTGGCAGAATTAGAGAATATTGAAAAGCTTTATTTATTTGGACCGGAACCCATTAATGCGACGGGTAATGCTTTGGCAAACGAGCTGCGCGGAAATGACAATGACAATATTCTCAACGGTGCTGAAGGAAACGATTTTTTAGTAAGTAGCATCGGCAACGATGCGCTTAATGGGGACGAAGGTATCGATACCGCAGTTTACTTTAGCGCAAAAGATGACTACATTATTAGTATTTTAAGTCCTAACTGGCAGATTGAGAGTAATACGGGCGATATAGATAGTTTAGCCAGCGTTGAACGCCTTAAATTTGTGGATATCAATATTGCGTTTGATTTAGAAAGCAATGCAGGTGACGTTGCAAAAATTATTGGCGCCGTTTTTGGTACAAAAACCCTGGAGGAAAAAGGTTTAGTAGGCATTGGCATGAACCTAATTGATAACGATATGGATTACACAACATTATTGAAGCTTGCGCTAGACACAAAACTAGGTGACGGATTTACAAATGCTGATGAAGTTAATCTTCTGTATAAAAATCTTGTTGGTACCAGTCCCTCCGAATTAGATCTTGACTTTTGGGTAAATGAAATTGTATCTGGGAAATATACGCAAACTTCACTAGCCATATTTGCAGCTGATCATGATATCAATCTAACCAATATTGATCTTGTTGGTTTGGCGCAAACAGGCCTTGAGTACATCTAAATTACAAAGAGACGCGGTAATTACACCGCAGATTTATTTATCTGTCGTACACGTTCAAAAAGACAGATTGCGGCGGCAGCGGCGACATTTAATGATTCTGTTTTGCCTGGCATCGGAATGATAACTTGTTCACTCGCTACCATTGATACGTCTGCAGATAGCCCCATACCTTCATTCCCAAATATAAAGGTAACGGAGCCCGCTAATGACGTTTGATAAAGACTCTTTTTTGCATGTAGCGATGTGGCAATAATTTTTCCTTGAAGCTGTTGGGCAATGGTTGTCAAATTTGAATGCTCATGAATACGCAATAAGAAATGTGCGCCCATGGCAGCACGTAGTGTTTTAGGCGACCATACATCATTGCAGTCATTTGATAGATAAACATCATTGACGCCTGCAGCTGCGGCAGACCGCAAAATGGAACCAAGATTGCCAGGGTCTTGGATTGCTTCGAGCATAATGCAGAAAGTATGTTTTGTGTTGGAATGTATTTTGATTTCAGGAACGGAGATAAGCGCCAAGATGCCGGTGGGTGTTTTTACGGGAGAGACTTGGTGAAATAATGCATCGCTGAGAATGATTGTTTTTGTGCCTTGTTCCGATGCGATGTTTTTAAGGAAACGCGTTATTTCAGAGGATTTAACGGCTGATTCGCTGATAACGAGACTTGTTGGTGCATCCAGTTCAGCATCATAATAGGACTGAATCAGGTGCATGCCGTCCAACAAGGTTTGGCTACTTATTTTACGCTGCCGCGCAGATTTTCCCAGTTTAACC
>JAJFJH010000253.1 GCA_021774155.1 Nitrosomonas sp. | reverse complement strand
ATATTGCGTGGAGAAGTACCCAATATCAATCCAGAGATTATTCGTTTAGAAGCAGAACAAAACCGTGCGCGCTTACAAATTGATCAGGCGCGCGCAAGCGTATTGCCTTCTCTTAATGTTTTATTTAGTAATTACCAGGATACCCAATTCTCCTCAAATACGGCGGGTGTTAGTGTTCAAATCCCTATTTTTTATCGTCGACGCGGTGAAATTGACGGCGCAATTTTTGAGTCCGCACGTGTGCGAGAGACTCTCGATTATCGTCGCTTTGAAATCGGCCAGCAGCTTGAGTCTGCTTGGCAAGCTATGCAAATTGCACAACGCCGAGTTGATCTGTTTGAAAGCGGCATTGTCACCGAAGCCGAGTTGGCACTGAATATTGCACAAACGGCCTACCGCTTAGGTGAACGTGGCTTCATGGAAGTGCTAGATACCCATCGCGTGTTGCGTGGTGCTTTGTCAGATCTTTTGCAAGCACGGTTTGAACTGCAGTCAGCGGCTACCGAAATTGACCGGCTGCGAGCCCATTATCCCAAGGAGCAAATCCTCGAATGAAATTCAAATTTTTAGTACCTGGCATCATGTTGCTGGCCGCATTGATATTAGTGGGATGTGGCAGTGAAGAAGAGAGGGTAGATTCAATTGAATCAGTAGAAATAGTTGATGGGGAGGATCTGAATCAGATCACGCTGGATCCAGAAATGGCAAAACGAGTTAAAGTAGGGCGGCTACAATTGGTGCAACTTGCGGCGAAATTGCAAGTGCCAAGTCAGATTAAGGTGGATGAGCAAAAATTAATTCGTGTGGGTGCTAATGTCACTGGGCGTATTATTGAAGTCAATGCGCAACTAGGTGATGATGTGGATGCAGGCGCAGCACTTGCCAGAATCTCCAGCCCAGAACTCGCTAAAGTGCAATTAGATTACTTGCGTGCGTATTCAAACACAGAATTGGACGCACGCGCTGCCGAACGTGCTGAATTATTATTGGCGGCGGATGTGATTGGACGAGCAGAATTACAACGACGCGAAGCTGAATTGCAAATCTCGCGTGCTGAATTAAGTGCAGCGACAGATCAACTGCGTTTTTTGGGTGTTCTCGATAGCGCGATTAATGAACTTGTTAAACGCGGCAGCATATTGCCATCTGTTGCGATTACAGTAACAAAAAGTGGCACGGTGATTGAACGTAGTGTGTTAGTCGGGCAAGTTGTACAACCTTCTGATCGGTTATTTAAGGTAGCCGATTTATCGACTGTGTGGGCAGAGGGCGATGTGCCCGAGCATAATGCACGGAATGTGATGGACGGACAGCACGTTGCTATTCGTGTGCCAGCATTGGGTAATGTTACACTTGACGGACTCATTGTTTTTGTCTCGGATACGGTGAACCCATTGACGCGAACAGTGACAGTTAGAACCGTGGTGAAAAATCCGGAGCGTAAATTGAAGCCTTCAATGCTTGCTAGCATGATTATTAGAGAAAGCAAACGAGAACTTCTTGTTGTGCCAGAAACTGCCGTCGTGAGAGAAGCTAACCAAGATTATGTTTTCATTGCAGAGAGTGACACTCAATTTCAACGTGTGCCCGTTAAACTGGGGCATGTGATAGAAAAAGTACGTCCTGTATTAGAAGGGGTCAGCGTCGGACAAATGATTGTCATTGACGGCGCTTTTCATCTTGATAACGAGCGTAAGCTCGCAGAATTGGAATAAGCCATGCTAGCTTCAATCGTACGTGCAATGATCAATCAACGATTGATCGTGGTGGTTATCTCCTTAATACTGATTGGTATTGGATTGCGCGCCGCAACAAATTTGTCGGTTGATGCTTTTCCTGACGTAACAAATGTTCAAGTAATTGTGGCGACAGAGGCATTAGGCCGTAGCCCTGAAGAAATCGAGCGGTTAGTTACCGTTCCATTGGAAATCTCGATGACAGGCCTACCTGGTTTGGTTGAGATGCGTTCGTTGAATAAGAGTGGATTATCTGTTATCACCCTGGTGTTTACCGACGAAACGGATGTCTATTTTGCGCGCCAAATTGTCATGGAACGTCTGATCAGTGTTAGTAATAACATGCCGGATGATGTGGCCCCAGAACTTGGTCCGGTATCCACTGGTTTGGGTGAAGTGTATCAATATACATTAGATCATCCCGATGATGGCGAGCGCAAACTATCGATTGAAGAATTAACTGAACGACGAACCATACAAGATTGGGTTGTGCGCCCGATGTTGCGTTCGGTGCCGGGTGTGGCAGAAATCAATTCTATTGGCGGTCATGCTAAGCAATATCATGTATTGGTTAATCCAGAGCGTTTGCGTCATTACGATTTAACGCTATCGCAAGTAGATATATCCATTGCCAGCAATAATGCTAATGCCAGCGGGAATGTGTTGGCATTGCAATCCGAGCAATATTTAATTCGTGGTGTTGGTTTAATCCAAACGATAGAAGATATCGAAAACATTGTGCTCAAAGAAGTCGGTGGCGTTCCTGTCTTTGTGCGTGATGTGGGTGAAGTCAAAATTGGTGCGGCAGTGCGTCAAGGTGCAGCTATCAAGAAGGGGTATACAGAATCGGTTGCGGGCATCGTGATGATGCTACGCGATGGTAATGCCAAGGAAATTGTTACGCGAATTAAAGCACGGGTTGACGAGATCAATGAGCAGGGCTTGTTACCAAATGGTCTTCAGATTGTACCTTTTTATGATCGCACAGACTTGGTCGATGCTGCATTATGGACAGTTACCACCGTCTTGATTGAAGGCATCATACTGGTCATTCTCATCTTGTTTGTATTTTTGGGAGATGTACGTTCTAGCCTGATTGTGGTGGCAACGCTGATCATTACACCATTGATCACCTTCATGATCATGAATGATCAAGGCATTTCTGCGAACTTGATGTCATTGGGAGGGTTGGCCGTTGCTATTGGTCTCATGGTTGATTCGACTGTGGTGGTGGTGGAGAACGTTCATCATCGCCTAGGACACTGTGCAGACACTATGAAAGCAAAGTTCAGTACTATTGTTGATGCGGTCTCAGAAGTGGGTGTGCCGGTTATTTTTGGTATTTCTATTATTATTCTTGTCTTCTTACCATTGATGACATTGGAAGGGATGGAAGGCAAGACGTTTAGCCCACTGGCTTATACCATTGCGATTGCGCTGGCTGTGTCGTTAGTCGTTTCATTAACGTTGTCGCCCGTGTTATGTGCTTATATCCTTAAAGGTGGTGGTGGAGAGGCCAAAGATACCCGTATTATTGCTTATCTAAAGCGTCATTATCGTCGCTTGCTGGATTATGCGTTAGCCAGAGAGAAAATTACCATCATGGTAGCTGTCGCCTTGTTGGGAACGTCATTCGCATTATTTCCTTTCTTGGGTAAATCATTTATTCCGACCCTAAAAGAAGGGGCATTGACGCCAGTGATTATCCGCGTGCCTTCTATTTCACTGGAAGAATCCATCAAGATGGAAATGGAAGCGATGAAGTTGGTTGCCGCTATACCTGGCGTGGCAAGCGTCGTTTCAAAATTGGGCCGTGGTGAATCACCGGCTGATCCAGCTGGGCCAAATGAATCTGATCCGATTATTTCCATTGACCCTGACTCTGGACGAACACAAGATGAAGTAGACGAAGATGTTCGTAAAGCATTGTCGATATTGCCCGGTGCAAGTATCGTTTTGTCGCAACCAATTCAACAGCGTGTCGATGAAATGGTTACTGGTGTACGTTCGCAAGTTGCGGTTAAGATTTTCGGTGATGATCTGGATGAGCTGCGTGAGCTGTCTGAACAAGTCGCGCGTATTCTTAGAGACATTGAAGGCGCCCGTGATATTCGTATTGAGCGTTTGTCGGGACAACAGTCTCTAACCATTGATATTGATCGCGATGCCATTGCAAGGCATGGTCTAAATGTCGCCGATGTCAATGTATTGATTGAAACAGCGATTGGTGGAAAGATCATTACTAACGTCTTTGAAGGAGAACGTCGGTTTCCGCTACTTTTACGTTTTCCGCCAGAATACCGTGATCAAATTGATTCCATTCGTGGTCTTTTGTTGCGCCCTTCTGGTAGTCCTTCTATATCTGAAAATGGCGCTGGATCAAGAGGTGCGCTGATTCCACTTCATGCGGTCGCAGAAATCAAAGTGGTTGATGGCCCTGCGCAAGTCTCTCGTGAATTCGCTAAACGCCGTGTGGTAGTGGGTGCTAATGTGCATGAACGTGACCTAGGTGGCTTCGTTGAAGAGATTCAAGAACGTGTTGCACAAGAGATCACTTTACCGACAGGATACTATTTCGAGTGGGGTGGGCAGTTTGAAAATATGGAACGTGCCATGGGTACATTGTCAGTCATTGTTCCGATCACTATTGCGGCTATTTTCTTCTTGTTATTCTTGCTGTTCAAATCACTCAAGCTGGCGAGTTTGATTATTTTGGTACTTCCCTTCGCTTCCATTGGTGGTGTCATGGGGTTGTTTGTGACAGGAGAATATTTATCCGTTCCTGCTTCCGTTGGTTTTATCGCATTATGGGGTATTGCGGTACTGAATGGTGTGGTGCTAATGTCCTATATTCGAGAACAGCGTGAGAAAGGTGTTAGCGTCGCTGAGTCTGTTATTCGTGGGTGCGAACAGCGCTTTCGACCCGTGCTAATGACGGCAACGGTGGCTATGTTGGGATTGGTGCCTTTCTTGTTCGCAACGGGGCCTGGTTCAGAAGTGCAGCGTCCATTGGCTATTGTGGTGATTGGCGGGCTGATCACCTCGACACTTTTAACGCTGGTTGTATTACCGACATTATACCGTTGGTTCGATGTAAAGCCCGAGGGTGAGTTGTTGGATGATGCTGATAAAAAGGGCCCTAAACCAGATCTGATTGAATCGGAAGCGACAGTTAGACCATTAACAGAAAATAGTTGAGGAGTATTTAAGACTTCTAGTTCATTTCTTTTATTGCTCTGATTTCTGAAGCATTAATGCTTCTTAACCATTCTTCTAGTCGTCGTGTTGCCATCACATCGTCGCGGTTATAACCGAGTATTTCATTTTTTAGCTTTAATTTTTCGTGTGGATCTGTTGTGGCCAGAAAACGACTGAACTGTACGACTGACCACTGTGAACCAGAATCTTCATCTTGCCACTGAAAATTTACCAAATCTTTGTGCTTGCAGATGTCCTTTAAACCATAGCCCTGCAGTGGCAAGATCAAGTTATCTACGACAGTTTTTTGCATGTCAAATAAAGGGCTGTTATTACCCAGCAACCATACGACAGTAGCGTGGTCTTTCATAGCATAGCGTTCGGCATATTTTCTGATGGTGGTTCTTTCGTGGTTGGAGTAATGGGCGAGCACAAGCGTGGAGTATTGTGCGCGGTAGCTACTAATTTTTTCCAGAAAATTAACCCAACCTTGATAATCTCGTGTTTCGTCATCCGTCCATATGTAATCAAAATCATCACGTGAATAGGGCGCGGTAAGTAGCCCCCATAAGTAGACATGTCTTTCACGCGTTGGTGTGAGTGGGTTGTCTTCAATATCAAAATGTATCCACATACCTTCGGGTAGGATGATGTCGTTAAGTTGATAGATTTCGCCAGTCTGATAAGCTTTTGCTTGCAAAATAGCATGGTGTTTCTTTTTGTGACCCTTGAGATAAGGCACGTCTGGAATGGCTTCGACACAGCTGTTCGCGAGTTGCGTGATGGTTGAGAGTCCCGCTGTTGCAAGATGATTTGCTGAGTTGCCATGAATGCCATAAATCAGGGAAATGTCTTCATTAGCTTCAAATTCAGGCGTACATTGTTCAAAATAGGGGCAGATGCGGCATTTGCTGTGGCTGTAACGTACGGCGGGTTGTACGTCCATGACAAGCAATGCTTGCATAGCAATAATGAATTTGTCGACAAGTGAATCAACTTCATCGCCTATTGCGGCGGTATTACCGTCACCTAAAAATACCAGAGCAGGTAGTTGATTATTCAGGATTCGACGATAGAGCCCCAATTGTATTTGTATGCCTTTCTTGTTGGCGCTATGCGAAAGTTTGGCATCAGCTGCTTGGTAGCCACCGCTTTCATGAAGGATGAGAAAATCGGGGTAGCCAATTAGGCCATGCAGCTCATCCAACAATCGGCCTTGATAAATCACCGGCACGTTTTGTTGCATGAGTTCGCGCGTGTGTTCCATCGAATGAGCCTTGTGTACATCATATTGTTGTTGTAATTTCGCTAAAACAGCTGTTTCATGTTCAAGTCCGCTATCACGCAAAAGTTGGTCAAAATCACTGATTTCAACATTAACTTGACCGACTTGGTGTTTGTCTAGCCATACACGGCGAATGCATGAGGCCCATATAGAAGCATCACTGGGTTTGATCATCTTTTGGGTTATTTTCTTGTTGGCGGTCATTAGTTGTTGTCTTGATTAGTGCCGCATGGCAAAACCTGCGAGTATAACGTTTTCCAGTCTAAGACCTTTGGTCTTGCAATGGGGACTTTAAATATAAAAAGTGTTACGTTCCCCGAGTTTTTCGAGACTTTGACATCAGTGGCCGTTGTCAGCCCAAGGTGCGCGAAAACTAATTTTCAATTATAGGACTTAGAATTTGATCTCACAGATTGCCGCATAGGCGACAATCTAACCACGACCAATGTATTTTGAAACTCATGATTTTCTAACTTGGCACATTCCCAGAGTTTTCACGTAGACTCCTAGGCCAGGCCAAGTGCTCAGAAAATAAAAAGGAACGTTTGTAATCACAGAAATGATTTTTCCAGTAATCGAGGGATCTCACTGGCTGGCACCGGCTTACTGAAATAAAAGCCCTGTATTTCATCGCAACCTAGCGCTTGCAACACGTCAAGTTGCGATTGGGTTTCTACACCTTCAGCAATGACACGTAAACCGAGGCTATGCGCGATTGCGATAATGGCCGCAGCAATCGCTTTGTCGTTGCCCTCGTCGGCAATTTTACTAATAAAGGATCGATCGATCTTTAAGGTATCGACCGGTAATTGTTTTAATCGGCTCAGTGACGAATGTCCGGTGCCAAAATCATCTATTGCAAACATTACTCCGAAATCTTTCAATGTATTAATGATATCGATGGCACGTTCAGTACTTTCAAGTGTGGTTTCTGTGATCTCGAGATCTAATTGCAGAGTGCTCGACTTCGATTTCAAATCCTCCAAAACATTTAAAAGACATTTAGTACTCGGTTCCGAGGTGATTTGACGTCCGGTGATATTGACTGCGATACGTGGCCCTATGGACCCGTTGTTCGTCCAGTATTCGTAGTCATTAAGGGCTGTACGTAAAATCCAGTCAGTGATCGCATTGATTAAATTAGAATCATCCGCGACTTGAATAAACTCCTCCGGCAATAGTTGACCGTGGTCGGGATGATTCCATCTAATCAGGGCCTCAACCCCGGCGACTTTTCCATCGTTCAAATTTATCTGAGGTTGATAATATAATTCGAACTCCTTGTTCTCTATCGCCTTTCGCAAGTCCTGTTCAATCTGCACGTGCTTAAACGTACGTAAAGCCAATTCCGCGGTAATAAATTGGAAGCTGTTCTTCCCCATTGCCTTGGCATGGTACATTGCTGTGTCTGCGGCATTAATCATTCCTTGACTATCAACCGCATCGTCAGGAAAAATGCTTATACCCATGCTTATTGTGGTGTCAATAGTATGCGTACCCAACGTAACCGGCTTACGAACGATTTTGATGATTTTATCCGCAATTAAGCCTGCGTCCTCGGCCTTTGCGACTTCTGTCAACACTACTGTGAATTCATCTCCACCCAGGCGGGCCACTGTATCTTCGGCCCGAACGCAATTTTTCAATCGCTCGGCAATTGTTTTCAAAAGCCGGTCACCAATGTTATGTCCAAATGTGTCATTGATATACTTGAACCTATCAAGATCCAGAAACATTAGTGCTACTTTGTGATTGTGGCGTTTCGCACTCTCGATCGCTTGTTCTAAATTGGCTATGAAGCGCAGTCGGTTGGGCAAGCCCGTTAAGGTATCGTGATGCGCTTGCTTTCGTTCCGTAATATCCTCAACACTTGACCAGATGTACTTGTTCCCGTCTTTTTCCAAGAGCCGTCCTGAAAGACGTACGGGAACAAGATGCCCGTCTGCATGAATATATTCTTTTTCATACGGTCCATAACGACCTGTTTTTTCCAGGCGTTGTGTCTGAGCCTGTTCATCTTTCGCATACTTCTCTGGGGTGATATCCCAATAACTGAGCTTCAGTGTTTTTTCCACTGTCCTTCCAAGAATTGAAGCGTAGGCCGGGTTTATATCAACCAGTTCACCGTTCATTTGGAAAAGAGCAAGCCCGATTGTCATTTCATCGAAGAGCATACGATTGTATTGATTACTATCTCGCAATGCTTCCTCAGTCTGCTTGCGCTGGCGATAAAGTGAGTATATCGTTGTTGCTCCGATTAATAGGAAAAGCATAAAAATAGTAAGTGTAACTATGGTCAAGCGCGTAGCATTTAACGTCTGATAGGCTTCCTGCACATCTTGTTCTGTGGAAATGCCCAGTCCCAGCTCGGTGTCCCACACCCATGCACCCACAACCGGCACGCCCCGATAGTCGCGATAGCCATTGCTATCAACGCCAACCTCACCTCGAATAGCTAATTTTGCCATATGCGTCAGCGGTTGTTGATTCCGAGGCATAATTGCTTCACCACCCTTAATCAGGTTTTCTCCCGGATCACGAAGCAGAAGGTTCAACATGCTTCGCTCTCCAGCTAGAATAAGCCCGGTTTCGTATAGCCGGTCATCGAACCGACTCTGGCTCATGAGACGTCCTTCACTATCAAACGCATACGTTTCGCCCGTATTCCCGATACGCCCCTGTTTTAAGATATTGGTGAACCCTTCCTCAGGGTCGAGGCGAAACATAAAAATTGCCATGACTTCACCCGCGTTATTACGAATTGGTGCAGCAACAAACATTGATGGTAAATCAATGACCAGACGACCTTGACTATCGGTGAGTGGAACATCCGATCTAGTCGGCAAACTGATAGCCGGCCGGCCGGCCCAAATACCTGCCAGAAAATCCTCCTGTCCCACAAGCAGATTTTCCACGCCAATGTTTTGATCACGACTGGATGCCAAGTTGATATGATTCGGTCCGACAACAAAAAAACCTCGGTAATGAGTCGCCTTTTGCATACGTAGAAACCAGGCCCGTAACGCTTGCTGGGCAGGGGAGTTCTGTAATTTTGATTGGTGGGGCGGCAGCGTAAGTAACTGTGCTGTAGACTCTCGAATTTTCGGATCGTCGGCCCACACCATTGCAGCCGCTTTCTGATCTTTAAACCAGGTCTTGAGTGCCAGATGGGTTGTGTCTCTTACGATTGTGAGCATATGAGCGACATCCGTGCGAGCATTGTTGGCGATTCGTGTTTGTACGGCCCAAACACCCAGCACAAGAAGTATCGCCAAGAAAATTATTATGAACAGATATGTTTTAATACCTTTCAATTGTTAAATCTCTTGAATAAACTAATATTCTTATGATGTTCTAATAAGCTCGAATAGTAAATAGTAATACTCATTCGTCGGTCTATTTTATGTAATCAATGGAATGACTGCTCATGGCAATCTCCAAGTATGATATTAGATCCCTACAATTCCCGCCTTGAACCCAGGCTGTGCGAAAACTCTAATTTTGTGTCGCAATTTAAAAATTGCGAGTGTCAAAATGTATTGGGTGTAGTGAAATTTTCGTTTATAGGGCAATTTGCGAAGTTGAATTGTAAATCCCAAAACTGAAGATGGGTTTTCATACGGCCTGAACCGAAAGAAGATATACCAGATTACATCTGAACTATTAGTACTCCATACAACATTCTGAAACCCAAGCAATAAAGCAATATCACAAAAACCTTCTTTAACGTCGCCGTCTGCGTCGTATGTGTCATTCTTGCACCTAATGGTGCAGTTAACATGCTTGCCAGCACCAACCATCCCAATGCTGGTAAATAGACATAGCCTAGGCTGTAGTCTGGTAATGACTGTGTTTGCATTATGCCGTTTGCCATGTACCCCAATGTACCTGCTACTGCAATAGGAAAGCCGATGGCTGCGGCTGTGCCAATTGCGTGATGTAGTTTGACGTTACACAAAGTTAGAAACGGGATGGATAATAAGCCACCGCCAATGGCAACTAGGCTGGAGAGTGTGCCAATCATGCCACCGGCAGCTACCATGCCAATTTTTCCGGGTAAATGGCGACTGGGTTTAGGGCTGATTTTTAGTAGCATTTGGGTTGCAGCATAGAAAATGAATACAACAAATATGATGCTTAGCAGTTGGCTGGTGAGAGTTCCAGCGAGCGTTGCGCCGCTCAGGGTGCCGATGATAACGCCTGGGGTAATGGTTTTTACAACATGCCAATTAACCGCACCGTGGTTATGATGGGTGCGTAGACTGGAAAGTGAGGTGAAGATAATGGTTGCCATCGTGGTGCCAAGGGCGAGGTGTAAAAGTCGATCCGGTGGGAAGTCTTGTGCGGTAAATATCATGGTTAGTGCAGGCACTAGCACTAATCCGCCGCCAATTCCCAATAAACCAGCGAAGTAACCCACAATGCCCCCTAATAATAGATAGATCAGCCACCATTCCATGATTATTTAAATAAGGTTCATGATGTAGTTCCATTCCGCTGGGTCGACAGGGGTAATGGACAAGCGGTTACCAGTCCGCAAAATTCTCATGTTGCATAGTTCAGGGTATATACGTAGTTCTTTAATAGGTATCAAGCGAGTTTTCTTGACGAAGGTGATCTCGACATTAAACCAACGTGGATTTTCTGGATTGACTTTAGGTTCAAAATAGCGACTATTAGGATCAAATTGCGTGGCGTCTGGGTAAGCTGGTTTGGAAACTTTGGCAATACCTGTAATACCTGGCTCCGCGCAGCAAGAATGATAGAAAAGAATGGCATCGCCCACGCGCATTTGCTTCCACATAAAGTTGCGTGATTGATAGTTACGAATGCCAAACCATGGCGTTGTCTGAGTGGGCATGGCGGCCAAGTCGTCGATATTCAATTTTTTGGGTTCAGATTTAATTAACCAATAGCGCATTTTGTTCTTAAATTTTGAATTAGTGGCTATTTTATATCTGTTTCTAACAATGCGATTAATTTTGTGTGGCAGCACGATTAAAAGACCAAAGATATACCTTCTATTCAAGCTATACCGTGCAAAAAGCACGGTTCATAATCAAAGCGTCAATTAGCTAAATCTAATATTAAAGGAGAGCGAAATGACAATGCTTGATATAAATGAAGAAGAGGAATTGTTAAGGAGAATTGAAACAGAAGAAGATTGGTTAGATAGTCCAGAATGTTTTACATTGGAAGAAACACTTTTAGATGATGAAGATATTTTGGAATTGTATGAAGACGACTACTAAATCAGCTTGTTTATGTTTTCTGCAAAAAAATAGCTTCTTCCTACCATAAGGTAATTTAATCTAATAAATTACTTGTTCTCATTGATACCCACTTTATGATTTCCAGCAAAGCGAGTTATTGCCTTCAATACTGAATATTTATTGTAATCGTTTGTTACCTATTTCGTAGACTGTATTAACCCCAATATTGCACCAGCACATTAAATTACGGTCTGTACCCCATATACTTATTGACCTTTGAAGATTGAGTGAAAAAACAGTTTGTACTCAATACTTGAGTTTTGCCTTGTTCTGAATTGAACACGCTGCAGAATATCTGCGGTTCCGGTCGCGAGCATTTTCAGTTCAAAACAGTTCGACGTTTAAATTCCAGAAACTGGTGCAATATTGGGGTTAACGGTACAATCACGGCCAATAAATTATTAAAGAAGATTATTAGCAATGAATAAATTATCACTTTCTGATATTTCAGTTGATACCTGGGTGCAAAATGGGCCCGTCGATATTGTAAGTTTAGTTGGTTCAGTTGTACTGATTGAAGTTTTTCAAGTTAATTGTCCCGGTTGTTTTATTTACTCGCTACCGAGAGCGATTCAATTACATGAGACTTTCCATAATAAAGGACTAGTTGTCATTGGTTTAGCGACGGCATTTGAAGATTATGATAAGAACACCTTAGAAAACCTACAATTATTGGCAGATACTGGTGAAGTCATTGGAGAAACTTATAAAGCATTAGGTCAACATGGTTTGCTGGTTGAAGACAATAAACTGCAATGGCGATTGCCCTTTGCCGTAGGAATGGATCGTGTGACACCTGAGACAGAACCAGTGACGGATGAGAAAGTGTTGTCATATACGCGCCAATTTCTGCCCGAGTTTGAGAATCTGATAGATGAGCAAAAGAAGGCCGTGTTAGCGCAGGTGAAACAATATATGGGGCAAAAAACTATGAGGGCTGAGACCTTTGAGCGATTTGCATTACAAGGTACGCCTTCATGCATTTTATTTGATCGAGAAGGTCAACTAAAAGACGTGTCGTTTGGTCAAGTTGAGCATAAACAAGCGATGGTTGAGCAGTGTTTGGCTCAAACTTAATGGGAATCATTTAGAGAATCACTAATTCGACTTGCCCAGACGTATGCTTCTAGCTCCATGTTGGTTAATTCACTCATTTTTAGGAAGCCTTGCTCGGCGAGCATGGGGATTACTTTCCTGATCTCGCCCTTTTCATTGGCCTCAATAAGCCTTAATTGTTTTCCTAAGATGCCTTTGCGTTCTATTAAAGCTTGCCGCATATCTTGTTGAATGCTTAGCGTTTCTACTATTTGGGACATTTCAATGCCAAGTAGTGTGTCGAGCAATGACAAAATGCCTACCGTAAATGCACGATCTTGATGATTCTTATCGTGGGGACGGTCAGCTGTTGCAATAAACTCGAGCAGCTTGCCACGTATGGCAGCTGTTTGCATTAAGGCATCTGATTTACTGCCGCCTTTTTGAGTCGCAGTATAGAGTAATAATTGTACCCAACGATGCAACTGTTTACGACCCAAAATCATAATGGCACGATTAATTGAATTGATACTCTGTGGAATGCCAGAGCCTGCGGAATTTACCATCTTCAATAAGTTATAGCTGAGTCCCGGTTGAAACTGTAGTTCTTTTTCAATTTCACTGGCTTCACTTTCTTTGGCGATGAGTAATAACAATTTTAATAAAGAAAGTTTTGACGGGTCGATACGCTTTCCAGTGATTATTTCAGGCTCGGAAAAATAAAAGCCTTGCAGCATTTGAAAATTTAAACTGGCGCAATAATTAGCAGTTTGACGATTTTCAACTTTTTCGGCTAATAAAAGAATGGGCCATCTTTTTAGCTTCCTTAATGTTTCGATCAAGATTAATTTGTCTATGGCATTAACATTTATGCGGGCGATATTAATGTAAGGCAGTAAGCGTTCATATTCGTCAGTTAATTTAACGGCATTGGAAAGCGCTAATTGATAACCTTTACCATGTAGTTCGATGCAGCGTCTGATGATTTCATTGGTAAGCTCAACACTTCTTAATATTTCAAGCACTACATGCCTTTTGGGAAGTAAACAAATGGCGTCACACATTAATAACTCAGTATCGACCTTAATGAAACCACGTCGTTTACCGAGTACATTCTCAATACCCAACTGCCCATAAGTGTCAATAATTACATTTGCTGAAGCGGCTGAATTATCAATAACGCTGACGTTAGCGTTGTTTCCAAAGCGGAATAGTAGCTCGAATGCAACCAAGTTTTGATGGCAATCAAGTATTGGCAACCTACCAAGAAAAACTTCTTTCATTCTGTTCTCCAGTGTACTTCGCAAAAAACGTCATATGTTGTTCTTTAACGTCTTAAGCATGACCAACTTGAATGCAAATATTGGCGAAAACCGTTATCAATAAAGGCATTAAGGCCATCATAAATCACGATTCAAAGCGTTGCCATCCTAAGTCCATCTATTCATACAGGAAGTATTTCGATGGAAAAAAATAGAATAGTTATTGTTTACTAGCTAATACGCTTGAGATAACCATCCGGTACCAAGGTAATCATCAGTTTATTTTGAATGCTTTTGTCGATTTCAAATTCCAAGTGAGTTTTTAGATACTCGTGGACTGCAGATTTTGGGCTGTTGCCGGGATGCCATGGGCGGTTGTGGAACACATCTGCGGGCACGTCTTCAACAAAAGTATCAAACACCACGCAATAGCTGCCAATGCTTGTAAGGGGAGCGTAGGCTTCTAGTTCAGCGAGAACATGGTCATGTGTGTGATTGGAGTCCATGCAGACTAGAATACGTTTTTTATTTTTTGCTTTTGCTTTCACTAGGGTAATGATTTCAGGTGCAATACTGGAACCTTCGATCATCGTGATACGGTTGAAAAGGGGGTGTTCCTCAATGGCTTTGCGGTTATGGACGCGGATATCAATATCAATACCTAGTACCTCTGCGTCTGCTGGACCACCACAAGTTGAGTTTAATGCCAGCATGGAGGCTGAGAAAATGAGTGAGCCACCATGAGCAATGCCGGTTTCAATAATTAAGTCAGGCTTGACGTCCCAAATGATTTCCTGCATTGCCACCATATCGATAGGGTTTTGTATAATGGGGCGGCCTAACCAGGAAAAATTGTACACATAATATCGCCGCATACTTTCTTCCAGCCAATCACGTGATTGCTTCTGAAATTCAGCGTCTTTACCATTAGCTTCTATACGAGCAAGCTTTGCGTCTTCAAATTGTTTAACAATATCATTCATTGATCGCTGGTGACCTTATTTTGATGGGTTAAATGACCGGTACAAGTTATGAAATTCGTTAGACATGCTTTTCTTAGCATGACCGAATTCTTGATTTACACGACGGGTGTCTATAATAGGGAAAGACCATTTTAGCGCGTCCGTAGCGTAACTGACCATGATCCTATTTTTCTGGAGAAATGAAGCAATGTCAGCATTGCTTGTGTTTTTCCCGCTGGCAACATTGTAAATAGCATGTTCGCCATGTAATGCAATTTGGGGTAGCCAATGAACCACATCGGAAACAGATACAAAATCTTTGCTGGAATGCGTTGATGTTAGAAAGTGAACTTTTCCAGTATTAGCGGCTTCTTGCAAAATTTGTCGGATGAAATTCTTAGGCTTCATACCTAGACCATAAACATTAGAAAGTCGCGCAATTTTAGTCTCACGCCCACTGCTAAAGCACAGAGACTCTCCCATTAATTTACTTAGATTATAAAGATGCCCCGAATTACTGGACGAAACTTGAAGCATGGTTGATTCATGCGTTGTGTCATTACCTTCATAAACACGGGTGCTGGACAAGTAGGTCAGTGAAGTAAAATGTCCTTGTTCAAGTATTCGCTTTAATAGGCAAACATGTGCTTCAACTGTTCCAAAAGGGTGGTCACGGAAGTTTGCGGTTAAGCCAATGCAATAAAACACATGACCCAAATCATGTGACAGTATTTTATTTAAGTCTGTGGTTATATCGTGTCG
>JAJFJH010000252.1 GCA_021774155.1 Nitrosomonas sp. | reverse complement strand
AGCAAGGCAATTCGTGCCTCGGGTGGTCGTGATCAGATGAAAAGTTTGCAAAAAGGCGGAATGCGGGGTTTTCTTGATATGCTGGAGGCGCTGGAAAGGGGAGAAAATGTTGTGCAAACCGCTGACATTCCCAAGGGTACTCCACGGCGTGTTGGCGAGGGAATTATTCGTCTGGCAGCAAAAACAGGCCGTCCAATCATTCCTCTGGCAGTTGCATCTTCAAGGCGTTATACATTCAAGAACGCTTGGGACAGGGCGAGTTTGAGTCTGCCGTTTGGCCGTTCTGCAATTTGCATGGGCTCAATGTTGCGGGTACCTGCCTTCAAGGATCAACATGAGGCTTCGCGGCTTGAACTGGAAAATGAATTGAATCGTATCACCAGCAGGGCCTATGAATTGGTAGGGGCTTCAAATGAGTGAGCTCTGGGCCCGTATGACACTTAAAACCTATCGTCTGGTCGGGACAGTAATATATCCGTTTATGGGTCCCTTTCTCGCGATAAGAGCGCGAAACGGTAAAGAAGACCGCTCACGCCGATATGAGCGATATGGATATCCAAGCGTCGACAAACCTGTTGGCCCGCTGGTCTGGTTCCATGCTGCAAGTGTTGGTGAATCAATGGCGGTAATCCCGTTGATTGAGAGAGTCGATAGTCTTGGCATCAACACGATCATGACCACCGGTACGGTCACCTCGGCAGAGGTTGTAATAAACCGGCTTCCCCAGCGCACTTTCCATCAATATGTTCCCCTGGATTTGAAACCTGCCGTAAAACGTTTCGTTAGCCACTGGAGGCCGGATCTTGCCGTATTCACGGAATCTGAAGTCTGGCCAATGACCGTCTTGGAACTTAGTGCATGGCGCATCCCTCAGGTTTTGGTTAATGCCAGGATGTCAGACCGGTCATTTGACCGATGGCGCGGAGCATCCAAACTGGCCAATGCTTTGTTCAGTAATTTTTCCCATGTTGCCGCTCAATCGAAGGTGGATGCCGAACGTTTTGAAACATTGGGAGCACACCCCGTCTCCGTTTCAGGCAATTTGAAAGTTGATACTGATGCATTGCCATGTGATGAGGAAGAATTGGCACAGCTTAAGATCCAGATTGCCCGTCGACCAACCTGGATTGCCGCATCGACGCACAATGGTGAAGAAGAAGTCGTCGCCAAAGATCACAAGAAACTTGCAGCACGCATGCCCGGTTTCCTGACTGTATTGGTACCCAGGCATCCTGATCGCGGAGACGATATTGCTGCTTTGCTGGAACGCCGCGGCTTGCGGGTGGCGCGGCGAAGCCTCAACCAGCCTTTGTCAGACGATATCAATGTTTACCTTGGTGATACAATTGGTGAAATGGGGCTGTTTCTTCGATTGGGTTCTGTTGTATTTATTGGCAAAAGCATGAAAGCCGCCGGTGGTCAGAATCCTTTGGAGCCGGCCCAAACCGGTACGGCAATTTTGTCTGGACAGCATGTTCATAATTTTCGCGAAGCCTATTCAAATCTGTTGAGATCGGGTGGAGCCCGTCTGGTGCGTGATGAGGAAAACCTTGCGGCAAATCTGGAATATCTTCTGAATAATCCGACTGAGCGCGGTAAAATGATTACTGCGGCCAGTCAGACCGTTCGCGAAATGGGCGGGGCACTGGAGCGAACCGTTGAAGTGCTGGATGCCTATGTTTTCCCACTGAATGTTAAACGGGATCTTGAAGGTATCAACTGATGGCTTTGCAGGAGTCTCCTCCATTCTGGTGGCAAAAACCTGATTGGCAAGCTTTCATGCTTAGCCCGCTTTCCTGGATATATGGTGAGATATCTGCCAGGCGCATGGAACTTTCGCCATCTGATTTTGTCAACGTACCGGTAATCTGTGTTGGAAATTTTATCGCTGGAGGTGCCGGAAAAACACCGACAGTACTGGCACTCGTTAAATGCGCCAATGCCATGGGTCTCAAACCCGGAATATTGTCGCGTGGATTTGGCGGCGGGGTATCCGTTGCAACTTTGGTGGATCCAGGTAAGCACGATTCTCGCGATGTTGGTGATGAGCCTCTGCTTTTGGCCAATACTGCAACCACCGTTGTATCAATTGACAGGCCTGCCGGTGCGAGGCTGCTGGTGGAAAACGGCTGTGATCTGATTGTTATGGACGATGGTTTTCAAAACCCAAAGCTTCACAAGGATTACTGC
The DNA here is from genome assembly GCA_021774155.1 of Nitrosomonas sp. Taxonomy (GTDB): domain Bacteria; phylum Pseudomonadota; class Gammaproteobacteria; order Burkholderiales; family Nitrosomonadaceae; genus Nitrosomonas. Next base: position 906 of record JAJFJH010000252.1, on the reverse strand, counting down.
CTTGTGGTTGTCGATGCAAAACGCGGCATTGGCAATGGATATACCCACCCCTCAGGTCCATTGCGATTACCCGTATCCCGGCAGTTGCCCTTTGCCGATACTGTGCTTGTTATTGGTGAGGGAGACGGCGCCGACAATGTTATTCGTCAGGTGGCCAAAAGTGCCAAACCGATTGAACTTTCCCGTATTATAATCAAAGACACTGAAAGGTTGAGAGGAAAACAGCTTTTTGCCTATGCCGGGATTGCTGATCCGGACAAATTTTTTTCAGGTCTGTCTTCCGCCGGGCTGGAAGTTGTAGAACAGCGTGCTTTCGGGGATCATCATCATTATCATGATGATGAAATTGAGGAACTGGTTGATAAAGCAAAACAGCTGGATTTGCAGCTGGTCTCAACCTCAAAGGATATTTCCCGTTTGAAAGGACTGGGAGGTCTGTCGCAGATGCTGATAGAAAAAACTGACGAGATTGAAATTGAATTGATTTTTGAAAACCCTGAATTTCTGCGTGACGTTATCACAAACGCTACAAATTCGATGTATGAGCGAAGTATTGGTTAAAGCTGTTCGTGGATATTAAAAAGCGCGTTAAGTGGACTGCTCTTCTCTTTTAAATGATACCAGTGCATCAACATAGGCCTCCTGGCGCGATACACTCCAGTATACCAGATCTTCCAGAGCGATGCTTTCACCAGTGACCGCACAACGAACAAATGACCCCGGAGAGACAATCTGGTAATCGCCATCAAGATAACGGATTTTGGCTTCCCCTGCACCAGGGCCCTCAAATCGATTCATAACTGATCCACAGCCTCAATTGTTCTCACTAAAAAACTTAGCGTGATATCGCCTGTTAGGCAAGTTCACAAAATTAGCGGTTTTCATGGATCAGGCAGCCATGAATTA
>JAJFJH010000251.1 GCA_021774155.1 Nitrosomonas sp. | reverse complement strand
ACCAGTAGATAATTCTGATGGATATCGACTACATTGGCTCCCCTATCCGATGCCGCAGCCTATAGGGCCAATAAACAGTATAGATCTTGGAACTGAAACACAGGTCTCTGCAATACTGGAAGATGGGACGATGTTGTATGTTGCTATTACTGCTCATAATCAAGTGGGAGAAAGTGCTTTTTCAAACATCGAAGTGATAGCGATTAACAATGAATTTTCTGGCGGTGATACCACTGTTTTCGTCCAAAGCAGCTCTGCTTTTGACAACCCAGCACCAAACCTTGACACTGAGGGAGTTGCGCGGCATTTAATTGGCGATGATGAATTCGAACAGAACTTTGTAACGGCTCCCGCAATAGTTAACAGTGGTCTGGGGCCGGCATTTAACAACAATAGCTGTATTGCTTGCCACCCTAAAGATGGTCGGGGGCGACCACCTGAGGCGGGTGGAATATCTAATTCATTTTTCCTACGAATCAGTATTCCTGGGGTTGATCCAAAAACTGGCGGGGCACTAGCAATACCTGGTTTTGGTACTCAGCTTTTTGATAGAGCGATATTCGGTGTTCAGCCTGAAGCAATCGTCGAAACAACCTACACCGAAGTTAATGGAAAGTTTGGTGATGATACCCCTTATCAATTACGTAAACCGATTTTTACTATTGTTAATCCTTATACTGCCTTACCGGATACTTATTTAACTTCTCCTCGCGTTGCTCCGCCAGTATTTGGACGTGGCCTGCTTGAAGCCATTTCTGATGAAACACTGCACGGATGGGCTGATGAAGATGATTTGGATAACGATGGGATATCTGGTCGTGCCAATCAAGTTTGGGACATTGTTAGTGAAACAACCGTGATCGGCCGCTTTGGACTCAAAGCGAACAACCCATCGGTGCTGGTTCAAACCGCCGGTGCTTACCATGGTGATATAGGCATTACCAACGAATTGTTTCCATTGGAAAGCACATCGGGTCAACCTCAGGATGACGGCTTGAGTGATGATACGGAACTAAGACAAGGGATTCTTGACGATGTCGTATTCTATATACAAACATTGGCAGTACCAGCGCGTCGAAACATTGATGACTCTAAAGTAAAAAGTGGACAAGTTTTATTTGACCAAGCTGGTTGTACTTCTTGCCATATTCCCACGGTAACAACTGGCGTTCTTGAGGGTGTACCAGAAGTATCCAACCAGGTTATCCATCCTTATACAGATCTATTACTGCACGACATGGGTGAGGGACTTGCTGATGGCCGCCCTGATTTTCTTGCGAATGGTCAAGAATGGAAAACACCTGCGCTCTGGGGAATTGGCTATACCAAGATTGTTAATGGCCATACGTTTTTTCTACATGATGGGCGTGCACGTAACTTGACGGAAGCAATCCTGTGGCACGGTGGTGAAGCCGAGACCGCTAAAGAATATTTCCGTAATCTTTCATCCAATGATCGCGAGTCGTTGATAAAATTTCTTGAATCATTATGAGATCGGGCGGTTCTGCAGCGATGCAATTTATTATCATAGTGCCCGACAGAATACCGCCCTTATTATTTCTTAATGCTAAGCTTGGCTTTTTATCAGACGCTAACTAATGTCCGCTTTTCGGCGAGTAATTGTTGTGCTGGGCGAGATTTTCTACGAAGTCGTTTGCAAGCGAAATCCGGGGAATAAAAGCCTTGTATTTTTCATATCTAATGGTGCCATTTTCAGCACTTCTTCACAGCATTATTTCCATTCAACTCTGTCTCTATTGATTCCATTGCGAAACCATGGTGTGTAATTGACGCGAGACATTAATTCCTATTTCTTCAATAACACATAAACAAGCAACAGTTAAAGGTAGCAACGCTATATTAACGCAGCATATGCCTGGATTAAAAAACGCCTCTCTGAAGGAAAATTCGGATAACGTAAAAATGGCTATAACCTGAATTACATCCGTGCAAAAACAGCACGCACCAGAAGTATGAATTAATAGCATCCTTCTGATTATGAATTTGATGGTGTTGTTAAAGGTTTTTTATTTGACTTTGTGCGACAGCTATAAACATGGCTTTTTAATGTTTATACGCGGCTTAAATCGCGTTCAAAGTCTCAAACAGACTCAAACTGCACCAGCAAACTTTGCCGAGTTTCTGAGGGGGCTCTAATTAACGAATGATTTAGCCGCTTTTATAATGATTAATCGCCGAATTAATGGATTGACTTAACTAATGCCTGAAAGCCTCCTCTCGTCTCTTCTTGGAGACAGTAGTTAATATAAAACAATGTACTGACTGGCGATACTAAATGTAATTAAATAATTGGACGGTTTATTTATTTGCAACTTATGAGCAATGTAATTGGCTCAGCATTACTGGCTGGAGCTAGTTTTGTTTAATATGTTTGTTTCGCAGAAAGCGGTGATTTTTACCGACACGAACCATAACTTGATACTAGGGCCGAAGAACTGGCACGAGTATTGCCTAAACTATTGAATTGACCGTTTGTTTAGTCTGAAGCTTAAACAGCCACCTATTAATTTTAGAGTTACGTTTGAATCAGGTGTTTAAACCGTGTCCGCAACATTTACTGAGTTTCTGAGGAGATTCTAAATATAGCAATAGGTTAGTAGTATCAAACGAAAACGTGACGTTCGCAAAGATTCTTATAGCCAAGGATATTGTTTTATTACAATTAGTTAGTCTCGCATATAAAGTCAAATAAGCTCCTACTGTTCACCTATAAACAGTTAATTATATTAATTTGCCGCAACTTGCTTTTAATCACATAGAAATATTTTATACATAGAATTAATTTTCTGTGAGAAAACTCACAGAAAATTCTAAGCGGTTTCGCAATAATGGCGATCGCGCATCACTGTAGTTTCATTAATTTTAAATGGAGGATTTTAAATGAAGAAAGTAATTGTTGTCATTCTCGTTATCATGGGCTTAGTGGCCTTGCCAGTAAGTTCTGTAAACGCAGATTTTGAACATCCAGATGTTTTCAATGGAAAGTTGCGGCCTATAGTAACCGCCATTGATTACCACACGCGTATGATCTATCTATTCAACTATAAGAATGACAA
>JAJFJH010000026.1 GCA_021774155.1 Nitrosomonas sp. | reverse complement strand
AATAAATGATTTAAATAGTGGATGACCTAGCTTTGGTGTCGATGTGAACTCCGGATGAAACTGGCAGCCAAGAAACCATGGGTGTTCTGTTTTGGCTAGTTCAATTATTTCACATAATTCTTCTTCCATTGATGAACCGCTGACGCATAGACCAGCGCTTTCTAATTTTGGAAGATACTTGGTATTTATTTCATAGCGATGGCGATGGCGTTCGGTAATTTTCTCTGAACCATATATTTTCCAAGCTAAAGAATTTCTTTTTAAGCGGCATTCTTGCCCACCCAACCGCATGCTGCCACCTATATTAGAATTTTCGTTACGTGTTTCAACGCGGCCTTCACGTGTTTTCCATTCAGTAATTAAACCAACGACGGGGAAGGGTGTGCTGGGGTTAAATTCCGTGCTGTGTGCCTCTTCCATGCTGGTTTTGTTGCGGGCGTATTCAATAACAGCAAGTTGCATACCAAGGCAAATGCCAAGAAAGGGAATGCCGTTAATGCGCGCATAGTGGATGGCTGCTATTTTACCTTCCACACCCCGTTTACCAAAGCCGCCCGGAACGAGGACAGCATCCATATTTGCAAGGCAGTTAGTACCTAATTTCTCAATATCCTCAGAGTCAACATAAGTAATATTAATTTTGCAGCAAGTATGAATGCCCGCATGGATGAGTGCTTCGGAAAGCGATTTATAGGACTCAGTTAAGTCGACATATTTTCCAACCAATGCAATGGTAATGGTTGTCTTCGGGTGCTCAAGCGCATTAACAAGTTTTTTCCAAGTTGTTAAGTTGGCAGGCTTGGCTAGAATATTCAGTTTGTGGCAGATGATGGCATCAAGCATTTGTTCGTGTAATAACGCCGGGATTTTGTAAATGCAATCGACGTCAATGACTGAAATAACCGCTTCTTCTCGTACGTTAGTAAATAATGCGATTTTTCGTCGTTCTTCCATGGGCAGTACACGATCAGATCGGCAAAGTAAAACATCGGGTTGAATGCCAATTTCACGTAATTCTTTGACAGAATGCTGAGTTGGTTTGGTTTTTAGTTCACCCGCTGAAGCAACATAGGGTAATAGGGTGAGATGGATAAAACAGGTTGCGTCACTTGGGTTTTGCACACCCATTTGTCGAATCGCCTCTAAAAAAGGCAGTGACTCAATGTCACCCACAGTGCCACCAATTTCGATAATGGCCACTTGTGCATCGCCAACACCCGCTTGAATGTGGTGCTTGATCTCATCCGTGATATGGGGAATGACTTGTACTGTGCCACCTAGATAATCGCCGCGGCGTTCTTTTTTAATAACACTTTCGTAGATTTGACCGGTGGTAAAATTATTATTCTTGGACATTTTGGTGCTGATGAAGCGCTCATAATGACCTAGGTCAAGGTCAGTTTCTGCGCCGTCTTCCGTCACAAATACCTCGCCATGCTGGAATGGACTCATAGTCCCTGGATCCACATTAATGTAAGGGTCCAGCTTAAGCATGGTTATTTTAATGCCGCGAGTTTCAAGGAGAGCTGCCAAGGAAGCAGCAGCAATGCCTTTACCCAAGGATGAAACGACGCCACCTGTTACAAAAACATATTTTGTCATGGTCAGTCAGCGTAATTTAAAAAGTGAGGTGAAACAAATCTGGTGGTTTTTTTGCCGCATTTGATCGGATGAGATGACCCAATAATTAAATTAGCCAATTTCAACAAGTAACTCTTTCATCATTTGTTCGGCCTGGTGATGATAGCTGCCACCAAACAGGTTAAGATGATTCAGTATGTGATAAAGGTTGTAAAGTGTCTTGCGGGTATTATAACCGGAATCAAGGGGATAATCATCCCGATATGCAGCATAAAATGCTGTTGGGAACATTCCAAAAAGTTCGGTCATAGCGATATCAGCTTCACGGTCGCCATAATATACGGCTGGATCATAAATGATTGGTTGTCCTTCAGTGTTGAAACTGAAATTTCCATTCCATAAGTCGCCGTGTAATAACGAGGCTGCAGGCGATGCATTATCAAAGAAAATGTACAGTTCAGACATTAACCGTTCGCCCAGTTTTTGTAGCTTTCCCGCGTAACCATTATTTTTAGCTAGCTTTAACTGATAACCAAGACGATGATCGCGCCAAAATTGAACCCAGTTGGTTGTGAGTGTGTTCGTTTGCGGTGTATTGCCGATGGTGTTGTCAAATACCCAGCCGAAGTGTTCGGCGTGTATTCGGTGCATGGCAGCAAGACCAAAACCTAAAGCAGCGGCATCACCGCTGGATGTTTTATTTAAATTCAAATATTCTAAAACAAGCCAAGATTGATTGTTGTTTTTGCCCCAGCAGATAGGCGAAGGAACACGCAATGTATATGAATGATAAATTTCATTTAATCCCGCTGCTTCAGCCTCAAACATGGGTAAACAACTCGCTGAATTTAATTTAACGAAATAGTTTTTATTTTCATCTGAAACTTTGAATGTTTCACTAATGCAACCACCACCGATAGCAGCGATCTCTTTTGCCTGAAATGGCATGTTAACGGTGGTGGAAATCTGTGCTGAGATTTCAGGCCAGTATGTTATAGCTGTCATTGAATTAGCTGCTTAGGCAAGTGATTCTTTGGCGCGCTCAATGGCTGCTTTCACCTGTGTTGGTGATGTGCCGCCGATATGATTGCGACTCATCATGGAACCTTCAAGTGTCAACACTGAAAAAATGTCGTCTTCAATGAGTTTCGAGAATGTCTGTAAGTTGGATAATTTAAGATCACTTAAATCACAACCTTTTTTCTCAGCAAATTGTACCGCTTTTGCAACCACTTCATGTGAGTCGCGAAACGGCAGTCCTTTTTTGGTCAGATAATCGGCTAGGTCAGTTGCTGTCGCAAAGCCTTTCATGGTTGCACTACGCATGGCATCATGATTGACGTGCACACCTGACATCATGTCGGTGTAGATGATTAAGGTGTCGATCAGTGTATCTACCGTATCAAATAACGGTTCTTTATCTTCCTGATTGTCTTTGTTGTAAGCCAGTGGTTGTGCTTTCATCAAGGTGAGTAATGCAATCAAGTGGCCGTTGATACGACCAGTTTTTCCTCTGACTAGTTCAGGGACATCTGGGTTCTTCTTTTGAGGCATGATGGAAGAACCTGTGCAAAAACGATCGGTTAGTTCGATGAAACTAAATGACGGACTCATCCAGAGAATCAACTCCTCAGAAAAACGGGATAAATGTGTCATGATTAACGCTGCGCTGGCACAAAATTCAATGGCAAAATCACGATCAGAAACGGCATCAAGTGAATTCTCGCAAACACCATCAAAGCCAAGTTTTTGTGCTACTAATTCACGATCAATTGGATAGCTGGTTCCCGCTAATGCGGCTGCACCCAACGGTAGCTTGTTAACACGTTTTCTACAATCCGTAAGTCGTTCAGCATCACGTTTAAGCATTTCAAAATAAGCCATGAGATGATGGCCGAGTGAAACGGGTTGTGCCACTTGTAAATGTGTAAACCCCGGCATGACTGTGTCAGTATGTTTTTCAGCTAAATCGAGTAAAGCTCGTTGCATGGCTTTAATCAAAGGGATAATTTCATCAATCGAAGTACGTAAAAAAAGTCGTATATCGGTGGCTACCTGATCATTGCGTGAACGTGCTGTGTGGAGTCGTTTACCTGCATCGCCCACGATAGCTATTAGCCGTTTCTCGATGTTTAGGTGAACGTCCTCTAGTGTAATCGACCATTCAAAAGCACCGCCTTTAATCTCATTGTAAATTTCACTGAGACCTTGTTCAATAGCGGCTAGGTCTTCGGCACTAATAATTCCTTGTGCGGCGAGCATTTGGGCATGGGCGCGTGATCCCTGAATGTCGTACTCAGCCAACCTTTTATCAAAATTAACGGATGCGGTATAACGTTGCACAAGCTGTGAAACTGGTTCATTAAAGCGGCCAGACCAAGCTTTGTTTTTATCTTCCACTGATGTTTTTTCTCCATTTGAAATAAAATAATCCTGTGTCAGAATTGATTTGTAATGACTGATAAGTATAAATCAAAACAGTGACAATCAGCGCTTCCTTAGTTTGTGCGTTTAATCTGTGCGCCGACTTGTGAGAGTTTCTCCTCAATACGTTCGTATCCACGATCAAGGTGATAAATACGGTCAATAGATGTTTCGCCCTGGGCAACCAATCCTGCAATAATTAAGCTGGCTGAAGCACGTAGGTCTGTCGCCATCACATCAGCACCGTCCAGTTGAAGGATGCCGTGTACGATTGCGGTGTTGCCTTCTACATTAATATTAGCGTTCATGCGTTTAAGTTCTTGTACATGCATGAGTCTATTCTCGAAAATAGTTTCAGTAATTATTGCGGTGCCGTCTGCGACGCAATTCATCGACATAAATTGCGCTTGCATGTCCGTTGGGAACGCAGGGTAGGGTGCTGTGCGTATGTTAACGGACTTAGGTGTAGCCTTCATTTTTAAGCTAATCCAGTCGTTTCCGGATTCAATGCTTGCACCAGCTTCACTGAGCTTATCAAGTACAGCATCCAGCGAATTAGTTTGAGTGCCTTGTAAATAAATTTCACCACGGCTAGCTGCCGCTGCAACAAGAAATGTGCCTGTTTCTATACGATCCGGCATGACGCGATGTTCAGCACTATGCAGTGAATTAACCCCTTCAATGGTAATGATGTCGCTACCAGCGCCATGAATTTTTGCGCCCATTGCAATTAGACAATTGGCAAGATCAACCACTTCTGGCTCTCTTGCAGCATTCTCAAGTACGGTTGTGCCTTTGGCTAATGTCGCTGCCATCATGAGATTCTCCGTGCCTGTGACGGTAATCATATCCATAACTATGCGCGCGCCTTGCAATTGCTTCGCCACCGCATGAATGTAACCATGTTCAATTTTAATATCGGCACCCATTGCTTGCAGGCCTTTAATATGCTGGTCGACTGGACGCATTCCAATGGCGCAACCGCCGGGCAATGAAATCGTGGCTTCTCCAGCACGGGCGAGCATTGGGCCGAGGACCAAAATAGCCGCACGCATGGTTTTAACCATCTCATAGGGGGCAACCAGCTTAGAAAGGTGTGTTGCGGTTAATTCCACGTCAAGATGATTGTTCGTCGAAATGTTTGTGCCCATCTCTTTAAGTAACGAGAGCATGGTCGTCACGTCATTAAGATCAGGAAGATTCTGAACTTTAAGTGTGTCAGAAGTCAGTAACGCTGCACAAAGAACAGGCAGCGCGGCATTTTTCGCGCCTGAGATTTTTATTTCGCCACGTAATGGATTGCCACCTTGAATAATCAGTTTGTGCATTGATGGGATAAATGAGTTGAGTTGTTAAATTTTGTACCAAAATATTTTTATCGGAATGTATCATAGGCTTTTATACGTATTAAATCTTAACAAGTTTCCCTTTGCCTATCTAAAATTTTAGGAGATAAAATGAGTAAGCAGATAATTCAGACGAATGACGCCCCGAAAGCCATTGGAACCTACTCACAAGCCGTACGTGTTAGTTCTGGTGAAACTGTCTACCTTTCAGGGCAGATTGGGCTGGATGCCGTCACTATGCAAATGGTTAATGGTATTGAAGCACAGATTCAGCAAGTTTTTCTCAACTTGAAAGCCGTTGCAGCAGCCGGTGGTGGTGGCCTTAATGATATTGTTAAGTTAAATATTTTCCTAATTGATATGGATAATTTTGCCAAAGTTAATGAAATAATGGCCAGTTATTTTAGTGAGCCCTATCCAGCACGTGCAGCTGTTGCAGTTAAGGCTTTGCCACGGGGTGCCTTGGTCGAGATGGATGGTGTCATGGTAATACAAAAATAGTGTAAACGTAGTGCAAGAAAAAAACAATAACGATCTAGTGTCGTCATTTGCGCCGGATTTTGCGAGTAAAAGTGTTCAAGAAAAACTCTCGCGCCTCGGCATTAACTGTGAATCTGATTTGTTGTTGCATTTGCCACTACGATATGAAGATGAAACCCATATTTATCCCATTAATGATGTTGTTGACGGAAAAACCGTTCAAGTAGAAGGCGTCATTACGCACACTGAAGTTATGTATCGTCCACGTCGACAATTGGTATGTCAGGTTACAGATGGCAGCGGTACGCTGCATATTCGCTTTCTCAATTTTTATGGCAGCCAAATAAAAACTTTGGCTGTTAATAAACGGTTAAGAATATTAGGCGTAGCGCGTAACGGATTTTTTGGTGCGGAAATGGTTCACCCAACGTATCGTATTGTACAAGAAGGTGAGCCACTAGCCCAAGCTTTAACGCCTGTTTACCCAACGACAGCAGGGCTTTCACAAAAAGTAATCAGAAAGCTAATCGGCCAGGTGCTAAGCCAATATAAACACACTGAGTTTTTTTCAGAAACGTTACCTGATGTTATTCGTACACAACAACAGTTGGCGAGCTTCAAAGACAGTGTGACGTTGCTGCATCAGCCGCCGCCGGATGTGTCGTCCAACTCATTGCAAGCACGTTCACACTCCGCTTGGCAACGTATTAAATTTGATGAATTGTTGTCACAGCAATTGTCGATGCGCCTGCATTATCAACAGCGCCGTAGTCATAGCGCGTCGTCGCTTCCGTTGAAAAATAAACTGACGCAAGCATTCCTTTCATCGCTAGCTTTTGAGTTAACGCAGGCGCAGAAGAAAACCTTCGCTGAAGTGAGCCACGATATTTCTTTGCCGCATCCTATGCAGCGGTTATTACAAGGCGATGTGGGATGTGGAAAAACCGTCGTTGCAGCGTTGGCAGCCTTGCAAGTCATTGAAAACGGCTATCAAGCTGCGATTATGGCGCCGACAGAAATTCTGGCTGAGCAGCATTTTGACAAACTATCTCATTGGTTAGAGCCGCTGGGTGTTAACGTTGCCTGGCTATCTGGTAGTCAGAAAAGGAAAGCGAAAACGGCTACGCTAGTTGAGATTGCATCTGGCCATACCATGCTAGCGATTGGAACCCATGCCTTGTTTCAAGATCAGGTGGAATTTAAACAATTGGGCTTGGCGATTATTGATGAGCAGCACCGTTTTGGCGTGCATCAACGATTAGAATTATGTTTAAAAAGCAATAAAAGTGGGGCTGTGCCACATCAACTAATGATGAGTGCGACACCCATACCGCGTACTTTATCCATGAGTTATTATGCTGATTTGGATGTGTCGGTGATTGATGAGTTGCCGCCTGGACGAACACTTGTGGTGACTAAATTGATTGCGGATAATCGTCGTAATGAGATTGTCGAACGTATACATGTGGCCTGTCGTGCCGGAAAGCAAGCGTATTGGGTCTGTCCGCTCATCGAAGAATCCGAAACTTTGCAACTTAAAACAGCTAACGAAACGTATGATACTTTGAGTGAATTGTTGCCTGAGTTAAATATTGGTTTGATTCATGGACGGCTGTCGGCGCAAGAGAAATCGTCAATTATGGAATCATTCAAGTTGGGTGAAACGCAATTATTAGTGGCAACTACGGTGATTGAGGTAGGTGTAGACGTTCCCAATGCTTCACTAATGGTGATCGAACATGCAGAACGTATGGGGTTGTCGCAATTGCATCAGTTACGTGGTCGCGTCGGACGAGGGTCGGATGCCAGTGTGTGTATATTGATGTATCAAATGCCTTTGTCAGATATTGCTAGAAAGCGCTTGAAAGTAATTTTTAAATACAGCGATGGTTTTGAAATCTCCAAACAAGACTTGAATTTGCGTGGCCCAGGTGAATTTCTCGGTGCGCGTCAAAGTGGGGTGCCGTTACTGCGCTTTGCTGATATAGAACAAGATATTGAATTATTGGAGGCAGCAAAAGGTGTCGCTGAAGATATTCTTACGCAGTATCCACAGTTGGCGCAGCAACATATTCAGCGCTGGTTGGGTAAAAAGAAAGCGTATCTGCGTGTATAATGTGCGCTTTGAAAGATAAGGTGGCCTTCAGATTTTTTTTATGGTGCGACTCAGTTTATATGTCACCTGCTTTATAATCCATCCTTTTGCGTTTTTGCCACTATGACTTCTGCCCAGCAATCGGCATGGTATCCAATCTTAGTTTCTAACTCATTTCATTACCGTCGTTGGCTGCAAGACCGTGGCTCACTTACGCGTCGTATTCAATTGCGTTGCGATAATTTTCGTGTGCAACCAGTCTTCCAGGCATTAGCGACCGTGCACGGTGATGAGCGCAAGGTAATAGGTGTGCGACCCGGAGAGTTAGCGTTGATTAGAGAAGTTTATCTCTATTGTGGCGATATTCCCGTGGTATTTGCACATTCTGTTGTTGCCCGTAAAGATCTCCGTGGTGCATGGCGAGGACTTAATGGTTTGGGGAATAGATCATTAGGTACGGTGTTGTTCACCAATCCTAAAATCAAACGTACACCGCTGGTATTCAAGAAACTCAGCGCTGGTCATTCTCTTTTTGATCATGCCTGTCGTCGACTTTTATTAATGCCGCCTAGCCTCTGGGCGCGACGTTCTTTGTTTACGCTACACGGCCAGTCAATTTTAGTAACGGAGGTGTTTCTTCCGGCCATTTTGGACTTAAAACAGTGACATTAACTAATCGTTTGTTTATGTATGCAAAGCTAATGCGGTTGGATAAGCCTATTGGCATTTTATTACTCTTGTGGCCGATGTTATGGGGCTTGTGGTTTGCGGCGGAAGGTTTCCCCGATGGACTGGTTCTTTTCATCTTTATCATGGGGACTATTTTGATGCGTTCAGCTGGTTGTGTCATTAATGACTATGCCGACCGCAAAATTGACCCGCATGTGGAGCGTACGAAGAATCGTCCAATGGCCGCCGGACAAGTGGGCACTAAAGAAGCTTTGCTGCTGGCCGCTGGTTTGAGTTTGGTTGCATTTTTACTGATATTGCCGCTCAACATGCTGACAATCATGCTATCGGTGCCCGCATTATTCTTGGCTGCTTCGTATCCATTTACTAAACGTTTTTTTGCCATGCCGCAGGCTTATTTGGGTATTGCTTTTAGCTTTGGTATTCCCATGGCCTTCGCCGCACAAACCAATGCTCTGCCGTCTATAATCTGGGTTTTGATGTTGGCAAATTTGTTTTGGGTGATTGCCTATGACACAGCCTACGCCATTGTCGACAAACCGGATGATTTGAAGATTGGCATCCGTACCTCAGCCATTACTTTTGGGCGTTTTGATGTGCTGGGTGTGATGGCATGTCACGCGATGTTTATTACCATTATGGTTTTCATTGGACAATGGCAGCAAATGGGGTTAGCTTATTACACTGCATTGGTGGTTGCGGCCGGCCTGATGCTGTATCAATACATACTAATTAAAAACCGTGACCGAACGCTTTGTTTTAAGGCATTTCTGCATAATAACTGGGTGGGGCTGGTCATTTTTGTCGGCATTGTGCTCGACTTTATTCTATAACAGGCAACACCAAAAATAGAGGGTTTGAGGAGAACTAAAACCTAATGGATTATAATTGTCTGCTTGTAGGTTTGATATAGAGGCAGAAAGACATGCTTAAACTTTATGGATACAAAAAATGCGGCACTTGCCGTAAGGCTGAGAAGTTTTTTCAACAAATCAATGTTAAATATACATTTGTTGATATTACCGAAAATCCGCCGACACCTGAAGAGCTTGTTGATATTGCAAAACTTGCAAATGCACCTCTGAAGAAACTTTTCAATACAAGCGGCGTGCAATACCGTGAATTAAAAATTAAAGCCCAGTTACCTACGTTATCAGACTTGGAAATTTTGGCGCTACTAGCAGGCAATGGCCGCTTGATTAAAAGGCCACTTGTTACTGATGGAAAGAAGGCGACTGTGGGTTTTAAGGAGGAATCTTTCGTTGAGGTTTGGTGTTAGTTCCATGCAAGGTGAATTGTGTGAGTAATAAGTAAGGTAATTCCGTATGTGTCATTTTTACAACAAACCAGCAATGCCTGGGGCTAAACGTTTAATTGCCATGCTATACTCTTTTTCGTTGCGAGATGCAAGCAGGTGAGCTAAATACTGCTTAGTCTATCCTTTGAAAGGGTGTTATTTTTATAGGGCTAGTTAATGTGAATGAGGAATTAAAGCAAAGATTCCAGAATGCTGAAACTTGGAAGCGTGGTCTCTATATGATATTTTTTATCATTGTTTATAGTGTTTCAAAATTTATTATTGTGACTGTTATGTTATTTCAGTTTCTTGCTGTTTTGTTGGTTGGAAAAACAAATGAGCAAGTACTTAAGTTTAGTCAAAATTTGAGTACTTATATTTATCAGATAGCGTTGTATCTTATGTTTATTAATGAGAGTCGTCCGTTTCCATTTGGTGATGATTGGCCTAATGGAGCACCAAAGCCGCCTGAGCAGACCGAGCAAATTTCGCAAACAATTTAATCCCTTTGTAGTGCTGAGATAATAAAAGTCATCTCAGTGCTATGCAGTTTTGAATAGGCTTGATTTTCCTGGAGACTTTTTAGTTTGAGTCAAGCTGCCTCATCTGACTCCTCCAACTGGCGATAGCGTGCCATTTCGTATTCTACCGGTGGAATGTTTCTATTGATGCGAGTAACCGGCGATTGTTAAACCAATCAACCCACTCCAGGGTAGCAAATTCCACTTCGCCAACATTGCGTCAAGGACCACGATGCCGTCGCTTCTGCTTATATAATTCGTCTCGGCTAGCGCGTTGTCGTACGAATCGCCGACACTGCCCACAGAACATCAATATTGGCTTTTGTCAGGTGCTCCGCATAACGAGTCGACAGATATTGACTACCCCGGTCGCCATGATGGTTAACCCTTTAGTTTCCTGCCGTGACTACAATGTCTGCTCCAATGCATCAAGCACCAAATCTGTATGCAGAGATCGACTGACTCGCCAACCAACAATACGTCGTGCAAAAACATCCGTAATAAAAGCCATATAAACAAATCCTGCTGATGTGACCACAAACGTAATGTCTGCCACCCACAACTGATTTGGGCGGCGTGCTATAAACCCAGATTTTCCATTAGAAATTTACAGATAACGAGAAACTAATAGAACAGGCAATCTCTAAAAATTTATTCGGAAGAAAAAATTCCAAATGTAAGCGCCGACAATTTAGAGAAATTCAAATATATTCAACAGGCTTCTCTGATGGCTTCCATTATAAAACCCGCCTAACGGAAAATCTGGGATAAATTGCCGATTAATTTTGTCTGTTGGTCGGTCAAGTAAATCATCTGCAATCGTTGTCCAACATTTCTTGCCGCGCCTGACGCCTTGTATTCTAAGTTTCCTCATTAGTCGTTCGACTGTACAGCGCGCAACACGAATACCTTCGCGTAACAGCAGCCCACTGAGAACCATAATCTCCTTGGTTTTCATAAACCAGCCGAACAGCTTGTTCCCGAACTTCCGGTGAATATCTGAATTGTTTATTCATTACTCTATCCTCTCAAGAAATGGCTATGTCATCGAACTGTGTGGAACCGTATTCACATGGCCGTGTCAAAAATGGATATTAAGGTTAGTGGAGGCAGATCATGGAAACCAGTGAATTTGAGGGATTGATTAAAGCGCTGAATCAGTTGAATCATCGGCAATGCACTAGGCTTTGTAAGGAACTGGAGCATCTTCAGGCATCTACAACTATTTAGCCACTAATGACGCCATGTTCGGCGTGCCCACACTGTGAATCAAGTGACCTATATTGGCATGGATGGGTGCGAGGTTTGCAGCGTTACTTGTGCAAAACATGTGAGCGAACCTTTAGTGCCCTCACTGGCACGCCACTTTCTAATCTTCACCACAAGAATAAGTGGCTAAAGTACGCGCAAAGTATGCTGAGATCTGAAACGGTTCGCCAAGCCGCGGTGACAACTGGCATTCACCGCAACACGAGTTTTCTCTGGCGGCATCGCATCTTGGCTTTAGTAAAGAGTGACCAACCGCAACGTCTCCACGGAATTATCGAGGCTGACGAAACCTATTTGCTTGAGTCCCAAAAGGGGGCTCGACACATGAAGCGAGAAGCTCGTAAGCGCGGTGGTTCCGCGACAAAGCGTGGTATTTCAGACGAGCAGGTTTGCGTATTCCTTGCGCGAGATCGCACGGGACAAACACTGGATTGCGTGACCGGAAAAGGCCCTGTAACCAAGGTACAGTTACGCGACACTTTGTCGCCAGTTCTCGACAAGGATAGCTTGCTTGTCAGTGACGGAAACCCTACATATTAATACTTCGCACAAGAGATCACCATCACTCACAAGGCTATTAATCTTTCTGCTGGAGTCCCGCATCAGGGGCGCCTATCATGTCCAGAACGTTAACGCTTATCACAGTCGTTTTAAAAACTGGCTCAACCATTTTCATGGTGTGGCAACGAAATACCTCCCAAACTACCTCGGCTGGCGACGTGCTATCGGCACTCACCGCTTGAATACACCAGAGTCATTTCTCCGTGCCGCCATTGGGATATTTCCACACAGTTCGATGACATAGCCCAAGAAATAGAGTCTCCTGTAAATCCGGGACGATTCAGTTTATGATATGGTTGGTGGCTGTGGCAATACCGTAGTTTTTAAGTCTGCCAAAAAAATTAAATTTACGCCCGATGAGTTACTATATAGTCAAGATCGTACTCACAGTTATTCTCGTTGTAGCAATTTCTGAAATTGCGAAACGAAGTACTTTCGCTGGCGCATTATTAACATCTATTCCACTCATCTCAATACTTGCAATGTTTTGGTTATACATAGATACAAGAGACACAGCAAAGGTGTCAGCGCTTGCAACGAGTGTTTTCTGGCTGGTGCTACCATCTCTGGTTTTGTTTATAACATTGCCATTGCTTTTAAAGCAGGGATTTAATTTTTATTTTGGCATTAGTATTTCTATTGGTCTTACTGTCATTAGTTACTGGTTATTAGTTTTATTACTCGATCACTATGGAATTAAACTCTGAAAACATTAAATTTTACAGTAGACTCAAATATTAATTTTTCTGTTAGCCTTGAGTAGGCTATCTTTTTTAAAGAAAAATACATACATAATTTAGAAATCAAGGTCGACTTTTTATTCTTTATATTTTTATACTACTGACATGAGCCGTTTTACTATTTCTTTGGATAATCAGCTATCGGTGCAATTTGACGAATTAATTCAATCAAGAGGCTATACCAATCGTTCGGAAGCTGTGCGTGACATGATTCGAAAGCAACTTGAGACTGAACATCTTAAGAGTGAAAGTAATGGCGATTGCGTTGCTTCACTTTGTTACATATACAATCACCATGAAAATGACCTGGCGAATCGGATTACTTCCGTTCACCACAGTCACCATAATTTGACTTTATCCTGTATGCATGTACACATGGATCATTTTAACTGTTTTGAAGTCGTTATTTTGCGCGGGACAGTACATAATGTTACCAATTTTGCCGACCAAGTTATTGCCACACGGGGTGTACGGCATGGCAAACTATTTATGGTTCCAGTAGAAAACAAACACGAACAGCATTTACACGAGCAGACATCACATATTCACAGCAACCCGCTCATTTGATTTTTATTAAGTTGTCATTTGTTAAAACTCACAGATAAAACTAGTGTCTTAAAATGTATCAGGTGGTCTAATAACATAGAACAAGGAACCGAATTATGTGTGATACAGAAAATCATACCGGCACTCTAGAACAGAGTAGCCAGGAGCGCCGCTCTTTTCTAAAATTAACGACTGCATCTATGCTCGGGCTGGGTCTTGCTCCATTAGGAAGCATTCACGCAACTTCAGGCGTGATCAAATCGCCACCTTTACCTGAAAACGTACTTACGCCTGAGGCCGCTTTAGAACGTTTAATGAAAGGTAATGAACGCTATGTTTCGGGTCAATCAATACCACTCAATTTCAATGAAGAGCGTCTGGATTTAATGCGTGGGCAAAATCCGTATGCATGCGTTTTGAGCTGTTCGGATTCCAGGGTGAGTCCAGAATTCTGCTTTGACGAACAACGTGGGGATCTGTTTGTTGCACGTGTAGCTGGAAACTATTTAACAACCGACTTTATAGCAACACTGGAGTATGCTGCTGCCGTACTACATACACCTTTAATAATGGTATTGGGTCATGAAAAATGTGGCGCAGTAAAAGCCGCTATAGATGCAGCAGACAATGACAAACAGTTTCCAGGCCATATACAGTCCATAGCTACCGCAATAACCCCGGCTGTAAGAGCCGTGCCAAAAAAACCAGACTATGTTGCCGCGGATAGATACAAGGATATTGTCAGAATGAATGTGATATTGACGGTTAGAGAGTTGAGAGAACAGCCACCCATTTTGAGCAGATTAGTTGATGGCCAAAAATTAAAGGTTGTAGGTGGTGTGTATCAACTGGAGACAGGTAAAGTTAGGCTGGTCGCATAGTCTTTTTTTATCGAGCCACTATTTTAGGGCACCTCTAAAAACCCAGATTTCATCCCAACTGCTGTGTTGCGGGAAAAATTTCTTGCTTACATATCAACCATAAGCTGCGCTGCAAAATTTTCCCCACGTCTTGCATCTGGGCGAACTCTAAATTTTTAGAGGCGCTCTTTAGAGAATCTGGTTGCATTTTTCGCTCACAGAACTCCAATTTATCTAAAGTTATGACCAATGTTTTGACATGCTTGCAGCAAATAAAAACATCCATATAACAAGCACGAATGGAAATGTAAGTGTCGGCAAACCAAGAGGTGCCAGAAAATTAGCCAAGCCAGCTTGACAAATTACAGTAAGAATTCCAGCTAGAAGTGCCAAAATGGCTGTGCCGGTTGTGGGTTTAAGAAAAGCCCATCCGATGGCCATCATGGTCAAAACGGGGTTAAATGCATACAGGCCCATTTCTATCAAGCTCTGGCTTGCGCCGAGCAATATCGGTACCAGTACGCCTACGAAAGTGCCACAAAGCGCCATAAAAGCACCTCGCCATGAAGTAATCGCTATACCGACTAAAAATAAAATACCAACCAGTACGTTATCAGCAAACATGACTTCTGCAACACCTTTCGTTAATGCAACGTACCACATTTCAGTTGTCTCAGCCGCCATGGACGAAAGCCAGGCTGTAAGCGGAAGATCAGCACTTGCTATGGCTGTTGGAATCTCTGGCGAAGGTAGAACAGGGCTGCGTGAGAAACTATCAAATGAGTAAACTGCAAGCATGAACATCCAGCAAGTCAAAACAAAGGGTGCGGTAGAAGCAGGTATCTTGTAGGGTGTCAAAATCCTAATCAGGGCAGCTAGAACAACACTTGACAAAACCGAAGCTAAAACGACATAAACCCACAATAGCGGTGTGTTCTCAAGAAATAGAAACAAGCAGGGTCCAACCAGCGTACCATTAAAACCATATAAGCCTGCATCAATATCATCATCAGAAAAACCCAGCAGGTAAGCTGTAATCGTACTGGTAATAACACCGACTGTAGCTGCCAGCCCAGCAGTTAAGCCGCCGATATAAAGTGCGATTAAGAAAATCAACCCAGTGACAGCATTACCGCAAAAAAATACTTGACCAACACCTCTAAAGATTACGCGGATAGGCCGAGGCAAAGCCATATCTATTTTCATTGACCATTGCATTATATTTTTCTCCAGGTTGTTTTTTTACTGACAAATCTTCAGGAACAAAATATTGTTCCCAGAAAAATCGCATCTCGTAAATATTATCTACAACGCCAAACAGGTGGCTGTTTTCGTTACTAAACTTTCACTTCTTCCAATAATCCTTGCTTAACAACAAAATCAACAATTTCCTGAACACCTTGACCAGTGCGTAAATTAGTAAAGACAAATGGTCGCTCACCACGCATTCTTTTTGCATCACGTGCCATGACGTCCAGATCAGCACCTACATGCGGTGCTAAGTCAATTTTATTAATAACAAGCAAAGCGGAACGTGTAATACCAGGTCCGCCTTTTCGTGGTATTTTTTCACCTGCGGCCACATCAATCACATAAATCGTTAAATCAGATAATTCAGGACTAAAAGTCGAGGCCAGATTATCACCACCAGATTCAATCAGGATAAGATCAAGATTTGGGAACTCCTCGGAGATACGTGCAATTGCCTCCAGGTTAATCGATGCATCCTCTCTGATTGCTGTATGCGGGCATCCCCCAGTTTCAACCCCTATTAATCGCTCTGCGGGCAATGCATCTGCACGCAGTAAAATCTCGAGATCCTCCTTAGTATAAATATCGTTGGTAATGACCGCCATTTCATATTGATCGCGCATCTGCTTACTTAGTACTTCACACAATGCCGTTTTGCCCGATCCGACAGGACCGCCAATTCCGACACGCAGTGGATTGGGTGTGTTTTCCATTCTTATATATTCCAGTGTAATTATGATCGATAAATTCTACTATATTGTGTTTCGTGCTGCATCGAAAGTATGGATAAGCCTGGCGCCCAATTAGATAATTTATCATCTGCCAAATGCTGTGCAAGGTGAGCTATTGCTTCAATTTTTGGATGAAGAGAAAGCAGTAGCCGTTGACCTGAAACTTGTCCAAGTGGAACAGACTTAACACACACAAGCACTTGATTTTCAACGATAGAGAATAAAAAGCCCAATAATGCGGTTTCATGCGATATTTCCAGTGCAATGGCTGCGTATGCAAAAGCTGTCGGCAATGGAACTTCTGCTTGATTCGCCATTATCTCTTGCAATGAATCGTCAGCAATTTTTAAGTCTAGTACCAATTTATTGAGCGAATAGCCCATTTGAATGGTCTCAGCACGAAACTCATTTGTGTCACGCGCTGCAATAAAACGTTCAGTCCAATGGGTTACTGTTTGTTCATCGCGGTTTGAGAGCGCCTGTAACAAACGCCAAAATATGGGTGCTTCAAAATCGGCCACAATCGATAATGACTCAGCAATCCAAGTCTGCGCTGTTTTTTCGTCAATAACGTCACCTATTTCAATAGCTGCTTCCAGTCCTTGTGAATAACTATATGCGCCAATCGGTAGCGATGGGCTTGCTAAGTGGAGCAAACGGAGTAATTCAATGTTTTGTTTTTCACTTGCCATTTTTTTTCAGAACCTTTTTGAATTTTTCTATCGAAATAATTAACAAGAA
>JAJFJH010000250.1 GCA_021774155.1 Nitrosomonas sp. | reverse complement strand
GACAATTGCAGCGCAATCGTTTAATCACCAAGTCTCGTTATGTTGTGGAACGTACTTTTGGCAGCCAGGCACGATGGTTTGGTAGCAAGGTTCTACGTTACCAAGGTTTGGCCAAAGCACATACTTGGCACATTTTGCAGGTTATGGCATATAACTTAAAAAGATTGCCCAAGCTATTCATACAAAGTTTAGAAAAACAGGAAAGTTGCGTCTTTTAAACAGGAAATAGCGATAAAAGACGCTGTTTCTATAGCTTCTTTGATTAAAATCGACAGAAAGTACAAAATTTACTAAAAAAACACTGAATTCTTGGCCAGAATCTTAATGGGCGTGTTTTGCAAAGGTCTCTCACATTGAATTTAAGGAAACGAAGCTGATGCTGTTTTTAGCGATTTAGAAATCTATTTGACGGAACAAGGTCGGCCTTCTAATCTTGTATTAGAAGGGTAATGACCTAATGTGGTCATGGCTTTAGGGCAGTATGAAAAAACTTTTGGTGCGTACCCATCGCAACAGAATTTAGCTTTTTACAAAGCAATGAGCGAGGATATCTGTGTTCATTATGCTGAAGAATTTAACGATATTGAGAAGAAATTATCTCTGAGTATTAACTGGCGGATGACACTCTTTTTATTCGTTTTGTCACGTTGATTCAATCCCACAATTTTACTGTAGAAACATTGGTTCAT
The DNA here is from genome assembly GCA_021774155.1 of Nitrosomonas sp. Taxonomy (GTDB): domain Bacteria; phylum Pseudomonadota; class Gammaproteobacteria; order Burkholderiales; family Nitrosomonadaceae; genus Nitrosomonas. Next base: position 1,990 of record JAJFJH010000250.1, on the reverse strand, counting down.
ACAAAATAATAAATTTCTTTTGCTCGCCTTCTTGAAATTCCAGGTAATAGACCCTATTATTAGCACTCGATGACGTAGAGTGCTAATAATCGCTTTGTGTTGTTTGTGTTTCTGGGTTAACTCATTGATGCTTGTAAATATTTCACCAGGCATAGATTATTAATTATAAATAGGAGAAGTAAGTATGAAAATTCGTCCTTTACATGACCGTGTTGTTGTCAAACGGCTGGAAGAAGAGCGTAAGACAGCATCGGGCATTTATATTCCTGACAGTGCCACAGAGAAACCAGATCAAGGCGAAGTTATCGCGGTTGGCAAGGGTAAAGCGGGCGATGATGGCAAAGTGCGTGCGTTAGAAGTAAAGGTTGGTGACAAAGTATTATTCGGCAAATACTCTGGTCAGACAGTCAAGGTTGATGGCGACGAGCTTTTAGTGATGCGTGAAGAAGACATCATGGGAGTGGTTGAGGGTTAATTGGTAGATCAATTAATTGTTAACTAGCTTAAAAAATAATTCAGGTAATTAGGAGAAAAGAATATGTCAGCAAAAGAAGTGAAATTTGGTGATTCTGCGCGCCACAGAATGGTGGCTGGAATCAATGTTTTGGCTGATGCAGTCAAGGTTACGTTGGGACCAAAGGGTCGTAATGTTGTGCTGGAGCGTTCGTATGGTGCGCCGACCATTACTAAGGATGGTGTTTCAGTTGCTAAAGAAATCGAGCTGAGTGATCGGTTTGAAAATATGGGCGCGCAAATGCTCAAAGAAGTTGCCAGCAAGACTTCTGATGTAGCAGGTGACGGCACCACAACAGCGACTGTATTAGCGCAAGCAATCGTTAAAGAGGGCATGAAGTATGTCGCCGCTGGAATGAATCCAATGGATTTGAAACGTGGCATTGATAAAGCAGTTTACACGACGGTCGCTGAGCTAAAGAAGCTTTCCAAGCCATGTGCAACCAGTAAGGAAATCGCTCAGGTGGGTAGTATTTCTGCGAATTCTGATGCGGAAATTGGTGAGATTATTGCGGGTGCAATGGAAAAGGTTGGTAAAGAGGGTGTTATTACTGTTGAAGATGGATCTGGGCTACAAAATGAGCTAGAAGTTGTTGAGGGCATGCAATTTGATCGTGGCTACCTGTCACCCTACTTTGTAAGCGGTGCTGATAAGCAGATTGCGTTGTTAGATAACCCATATATTCTGTTGCATGATAAGAAGATTTCAAATATCCGTGATTTGCTGCCGGTATTGGAGCAGGTTGCTAAATCTAGCAAGCCGTTACTGATTATCGCTGAAGATATTGATGGTGAAGCCTTGGCTACTTTAGTCGTGAACAATATTCGCGGTATTCTTAAGACTTGTGCAGTTAAAGCGCCAGGATTTGGTGATCGTCGTAAAGCCATGTTAGAAGACATTGCAATTCTTACTGGTGGTACGGTTGTCGCTGAAGAGGTTGGCCTGACACTTGAGAAAGTAACCTTGGAAAACTTAGGTCAAGCGAAACGTATCGAAGTGGGTAAAGAAAACACCACCATTATTGATGGCGGAGGTGAAGTTGCTACTATTGAAGGTCGTGTTCAGCAAATTCGCAAGCAAGTTGAAGAAGCAACCAGCGATTATGATAAAGAGAAGTTGCAAGAGCGTGTTGCTAAGCTCGCTGGCGGTGTTGCGTTGATCAAAGTCGGTGCGGCTACAGAAGTTGAAATGAAAGAGAAAAAAGCGCGCGTAGAAGATGCGTTACATGCAACACGCGCTGCGGTAGAAGAAGGTATCATTCCTGGTGGTGGTGTTGCGTTGCTGCGCACCGTTGGTGCAGTAAAAGGCACTAAAGGTGACAACCATGACCAAGATGCGGGCGTTAAGATCGTATTGCGCGCATTAGAAGAGCCGTTACGTCAAATCGTGATGAACTGTGGCGACGAGCCTTCAGTTGTTGTCAATGAGGTAGCCAAGGGTAAAGGTAATTATGGTTACAACGCTGCAACAGGCGAA
>JAJFJH010000249.1 GCA_021774155.1 Nitrosomonas sp. | reverse complement strand
GAAAGGCTATGTAACCGAAGTGTGTGGAAAATATAGCCAAATCTCTTGACCGGTTGATATTCAGCTCTTTAAAGCATACATTACCGCATCGCTAAGTCATTAGAATATGTGATATTAAAGAATTCCATACGATTCGGTTACATAGCCTTCTGAAATTGAACTTTATTCTTGCACATATTTAATCTATTGTTTTTGTGTGTTTTAACAGAAATATATTATACTCGAGAGTGGGAGGTTCTTGAGGGGTAATCAGGTTGATTTATGTGTTCGTTATGCTGATGATGGACCTTAAATCATTTGGTTCCCCGCTCAATACGTACCCCCAGTTTTTTTACCCCACGTATAATTCCTAGCTTGGCAACGCTAACTTTCACCCAAGGCGATTTGAATTCTGTCAGAATGGTCAGCGCGATGTGTTCAGCAAGTGCTTCTAGTAGTGAAAAATGTTTTTCTGCTAGGATTTCATTGATTCGTTCTACAATTAACGCATAATCAAGCGCGTCCTTGATGTTGTCTGTTTTGCAAGCACGGCTGGACGATAAGGCAATTTCCAGGTCAAGCTGGATTGTTTGTGGGACGATGCGTTCCCATGGGTAAATCCCGATTAGAGTTTTGGCTTTGAGTTCTTGTAGAAAAATGATATCCATTGCTTGGGGTTATATTTAAAGGTTATTTGGGGCAGGTTGTTTTGTCCCGTGTTTTAGAATTGCTAGCGATTCTATTCTATTTATAAGGGCGGTGCTAATCCTAATGACAGCGTTGGTTTATGTATTGTTGGCCTATTTGCTAGGGTCGGTTTCGTTTGCTGTAATCTCGAGCTGGTTATTTAAACTGCCAGATCCGCGTACTTATGGCTCTAAAAATCCGGGTGCAACGAATGTCTTGCGTAGCGGTAAAAAGGCGGCGGCTGTTTTAACGTTATTGGGTGATGCGGGTAAAGGTTGGCTAGCCGTCGTGCTTGCACAAGCTTATGATTTGCCAAATGAAGTGATTGCAGCTGTTGCACTGGCAGTTTTTCTGGGTCATGTTTTCCCAGTTTTTCTACGCTTCCAAGGTGGTAAGGGGGTGGCAACTGCCGTGGGTGTGTTATTGGGGCTGAACTTGTGGGTAGGTTTGTTGGCGATGGCAACTTGGTTGCTGGTTGTCATGATTTGGCGAATTTCGTCGCTGTCCGCATTAGTTGCTGCCGTGCTAACGCCCGTTTATGCATTGATTTTTATAGGTCTTGAGGTTTCCTTGCTTGCTGTATTAGTGATTTCAATGGTACTGATTTGGCGGCACCAATCCAATATTGTTAATTTGCTCGCGGGTAAGGAAGCTCGCATTGGCAAGAAGTCTGCGCCGTAAGGCATCGATTCATGAGCTATTCGGTGGTTCCAGTAATCCAAGATCCCAGCGTGCTTTGACGGTGAAGCTATTTGTTATTAATAATTTTTTGTCGTTGATTTCTTTTAGACGCATGGCACCTGCAAATGCGATCATTGCGCCATTATCCGTACAAAATTCTAACTCAGGATAAAAAACGGTTGCGCCGATTAGTTTGGCTTGCATAGTCAGTTCTTCGCGCAGTTGCTGATTGGCGCCTACACCACCCGCAACTACTAGCTGTTTAAAGCCTGTTTGTGCAAGCGCTGATAGTGATTTCTTGGCTAATACGTCAACTGCGGCTTCTTGAAAAGCCAGGGCAATATCAGCGCGAGTTTGTGGCGTGATCTCGTGTTTTCTGACTAAGGTAAGCGCGGCTGTTTTTAGGCCGCTGAAACTAAAGTTGAGATCGCCGCTATGCAACATCGGGCGGGGGAGTTTAAAGCGTCCAGGTTGTCCTTGTTGTGCTAATTTTGATAGCGCAGGACCGCCGGGATAACCAAGCTCGAGTAGTTTTGCTGTCTTGTCAAAAGCTTCGCCAGCCGCATCGTCAACAGTCTCTCCTAGGAGGTTATAGCGCCCAACACCACAGACTTCCATTAATTGGGTGTGACCGCCGGATACTAATAAAGCCACAAACGGAAAAGTAGGGGATGGGGTTGATAGTAAGGGGGATAGTAGGTGTCCCTCCAAGTGGTGGATCCCAATCTTGGGTATGTTTAATGCGAAACTCAATGCGCTGCCAATACTAGCGCCAACTAATAGTGCGCCGGCAAGTCCTGGGCCTTGTGTGTAAGCGATGGCGTTAAGATTTTGAAGATTAAGGCTGGCTGCTGATAAAGATCGCTGGATGAGTGGAATGACACGCCGAATATGGTCACGTGAAGCAAGCTCAGGTACTACGCCACCATATTCACTGTGCATTTCGATCTGAGAATAGAGTGCGTGACCTAGCAGCCCTTGCGTGGTGTCATAAATTGCGATCCCTGTTTCGTCGCATGACGTCTCGATACCCAGAACTATCATTGATTGGTGTGGAAAATATGCTTTTATATAAAAAATGGAAGTGTTATACTCGTTGGTTATTTTGCGTCCTGATATTGGGGCGCAGCTAGTTCGTTCGTGTAAGTGATTATATATATTTTAACTGTAAAAATTACCTTTTAGAGGGACAAAGTTTTTATGACTACTATTAAAGTCAAGGAAAATGAGCCATTTGAAGTTGCTATGCGTCGTTTCAAGCGCACTATAGAAAAAACTGGATTACTAACTGAATTACGTGCGCGTGAATTTTATGAGAAGCCAACAGCTGAACGAAAACGTAAGCTTGCGGCAGCTGTTAAGCGGACATACAAGCGCCTACGTAGCCAATTGCTCCCACCAAAACTTTATTAGTAGTTTTTTGAGTTATTCCCATGTTTATAGTTTTAAGCAAGGGCTTTCAATATGATTTTAAAACAGAAGATTACTGAAGATATGAAGGCTGCAATGCGTGCCGGGGATACTCGTCGGCGTGATGCGATTCGTTTATTGCAGGCAAATATCAAGCAGCGTGAAGTGGATGTGCGTGTTGAGCTTAGCGATGCTGACGTTGTTGCCACTATTGAGAAAATGCTTAAACAGCGTAAAGATTCAATTACTCAATATGAAGCAGCTAAGCGTGAAGATCTAGCTGAAATTGAGAAGTATGAGGTGGGTGTCCTAACTACCTATATGCCGCAGGCAATGACTGCCGAAGAAGTGGATGCGATTGTAACAGCAGCTGTTTCTTCTTCCGGCGCTGCGGGGCCTCAGGATATAGGAAAAGTGATGGCCATCATTAAACCAAAGCTTGCAGGTCGTGCAGATATGGGTAAAGCATCTGCACTTGTTAAAGCTAAGATTTCTGGCTAGTTTCTGGTACTTATAAGAAGGCTCCACGAATTCTGATTTCTTTATACAGGTCACATATCATTGGTTTTTCTTTAACAAATGATTCCTTCGTCGTTTATTCATGATTTGCTTGGTCGCGTTGATATTGTCAATGTGATTGATCGTCATGTACCACTTAAGAAGGCGGGTGCAAATTACAATGCTTGTTGTCCATTCCATAATGAAAAGACACCGTCATTTACAGTGAGCCCCACTAAGCAGTTTTTTCACTGCTTTGGATGTGGGGCCCATGGTAGCCCCATCAATTTCTTGATGGAATATAGCGGCATGAATTTTGTTGAGGCGGTGACTGATTTGGCAACCAGTGTTGGAATGCAAGTGCCCGTTCAATCAATGGAGAGAAATCGTTCGGCGAATTTAGAGTCGGGTTTGTCGCCGATAGATGGCGAGTATTTAGAAGAAAGTACGACGGCCTCGCGGCAGAATCTAGATGAAGTCATGCGCGAGGCAACCCAGTTTTATCGAGAGCAGCTTAAGCAGTCAGAAAAGGCTGTTGCATATCTTAAGAAACGTGGCTTAAGTGGTGAAACAGCGGCACATTTTGCGATTGGTTATGCGCCAGGTGGATGGCAAAATTTAGAAGCTGTATTTTCTGGTTATAAATCAGAAGGTTCAGAAAGCCCATTGATTCAGGCAGGCCTGGTCATTGTGACTGATGATGGTAAACAATATGATCGTTTTCGTGATCGAGTCATGTTCCCAATTCTTGGTCATAAAGGAAAGATCATAGGTTTTGGTGGGCGAGTACTCGAACAAGGTGAACCTAAATATCTGAACTCACCAGAGACCCCTATCTTCGCAAAGGGACATGAGCTTTATAATTTATTTTCTGCGCGGCGGGCAATTCGTGATGCGGGCTGCGTTATTGTTGTTGAAGGTTATATGGATGTAGTCGCGCTTTATCAGCATGGTGTTGAATATGCTGTTGCAGCATTGGGCACAGCAACGACGGCTTTTCAGATACAAAAATTGTTACGTCAAACGGATGAGGTGATTTTTTGTTTTGATGGTGATGTTGCTGGAAATAAAGCCGCATGGCGGGCGATGGAAAATAGCTTGCCATATCTTGTTGATGGTAAAAATCTTAGTTTCTTGTTTTTACCTGAGGGAGAGGATCCAGATAGTTATATTAATCAATTTGGGAAAGAAGTATTTGAGGAATTAATTAAACAAGCTATTCCTTTATCTGTCTTTTTATTCAATGGGCTTTTAAAAGAAGTAGATTTGCAAGCCAGCGAAGGCCGAGCTAAGCTTGTGCGTGACGCAAAACCATTATTGAAACAAGTTACTGCGCCTGTAATGGCGTTGATGTTGTTAAAGCGACTGGCTGAGCTTAGTGGGATTAGTCAGAATGAGTTGGAAGATTTGCTGCAAATTAAACCTGTTTCATCAAAGAAGAGTCGTGAGAAAGCAGCGAGACCGCGACCTGTGTCGCCTTATCATTGGTTGATACAAATACTGCTTTACCAGCCAGTTTATATTAACAAATTGGACAGAGGATTACTTGCGGTGAGCGGGGAACTTTATGAAGAACTAGAAGTTCTGAGAGCATTGGTTGAATTTTTGGATGTACACCCCCAGGTTATTAATGGTACATCAGCCTCTTCTTCTTCAATTGTTACCTATTTTCGGGATAATCCCTATCGGGAGCTACTCGAAAAAATTGAGAGCGAAACCCTTGACTGGGACGATACGATAGATTTGGAAGCCGAGTTTTCTGGTGCATTAGAAAGGCTTCAAGAGGTGCAACGTAAAAAACGTATGACTGAATTGCATAATAAGCCCTTAAGTCAGCTTACAGAAAGAGAAAAGCAAGAACTTAAGGCGCTGGCGATGTCTTGATCCATATACGCTAAACCATAATGAAATTAAGCAATATGGCAGGATACCAAGTTTATCGAGTTTTGATATAATCCAGGCATTTCAGCTTTTAATTATCCATATTATTTGGAACTAAAAATGTCAAAGGCAAAAGTGGCGAAAACAGACGTAACAAAACTAAAATGTGCTAAAAAACAAGTAAGGAGAGAAAAGGAGTTGGAAAAGGAAGTGACGGCAGCAAAGAAAATTAAAGCATCAAAAAAGGCTACTGAAAATCAACCAATAAAGAAAGTCGCGGCTAAAAGCACTGAAGATAAAAAAACAACTCGTAAGAATCCGAGTCGTGTGGCGGAGATTGCAAAAGCAGTGATTGCAGCTAAAGAAAGCAAGCCAATAGCTGCAAAGAAGACCCGCGTGTCTAAGAAGAGTAAAGCAGCAAAGGCTAAGGCCGGTGATGCGGAGGTTGCGTCATCAGCTGCGCCGTTAGATGTTGAGGCGCGTCGAATGCGCTTGAAGAAATTGATTGTTCAGGGTAAGGAGCGCGGCTATTTAACTTACGCTGAAATTAACGATCATCTTCCCGATGATATGTTAGATGCTGAGCAGATAGAGGGCATCATTAGCGTGATTAATGACATGGGCATTTCTGTTCATGATGAGGCGCCGGATGCTGAAGCGTTATTAATGTCGGATGCACCCAGTACAGTTGCAGACGAAGATGTAGCTGAAGAAGCCGAGGCTGCGCTATCTACTGTAGATTCCGAATTTGGCCGTACAACAGATCCTGTTCGTATGTATATGCGTGAAATGGGTTCGGTTGGTTTGCTGACACGTGAAAGCGAAATTGAAATTGCCAAGCGTATCGAAGGTGGCTTGCGTCATATGATACAGGCTATCTCCGCTTGTCCAACGATTATCGTTGGAATACTTGAGCTGGCTACTGACGTTGAAAATGATGTGTTGCGTATTGATGAAGTTGTAGATGGCTTGCTTGATACGAATCCTGAAGAGGTCGATGAACAAGAATTCAATGCCTCATTGGAAACCGGATTAGAGTCTGATGACGTTGATGAAGAAGATAGCCTTGTGATTGCGGCCGCGAATTTACTCAAGCTAAAAGCCGGAGCACTTGAGCGTTTTGCTACAATTCGTGAGATTCACATTGAAATGCAAGCAATCTTAGTGGCTGAGGGATCGCAAGGAAAAAAATATAAAGAATTACAGGAAAACATTGCTGCAGAACTAATGGTGATCCGGTTTTCTGCTAAAATGGTCGAAAGGCTATGCAATACCCAGCGTGGGCTAGTTAGAAGTGTCCGTGAGTACGAGCGTAAAATAATTCAATTGTGTGTTACTAAGGTAGGAATGCCAAAAGCTTATTTTGTTAAAGCATTTCCTGGAAATGAAACAAATCTAGATTGGGTTTTGGGGGAAGTCAATTCAGGAAAGTCTTATAGCCAAGCGCTTGAGCATTATCGCCCAGCGATCATGGAGCAGCAGCAGAATTTGATGTCGCTGAAAGCGAATATCGGCATTCCAATCAAGGAATTGAAAGAAATTAGTCGCAGGATGTCAACGGGTGAGGCGAAAGCACGCCGTGCTAAGCGTGAAATGACGGAGGCTAATTTACGATTAGTTATTTCAATCGCCAAGAAGTATACTAACCGCGGTTTACAGTTTCTTGATTTGATCCAAGAAGGCAATATTGGCTTGATGAAAGCCGTGGATAAATTTGAATACCGACGTGGATACAAGTTTTCTACTTATGCGACTTGGTGGATACGTCAGGCAATCACTCGTTCAATTGCAGACCAGGCGCGTACTATACGTATTCCTGTGCATATGATTGAAACGATTAATAAAATGAATCGTATTTCACGCCAAATTCTGCAAGAAACAGGGCAAGAGCCAGAACCAGCAGTATTAGCAGAGAAAATGGAAATGCCAGAAGAGAAAATTAGAAAAATTCTCAAAATTTCCAAAGAACCGATTTCAATGGAAACACCGATTGGTGATGATGAAGACTCACATCTTGGTGATTTCATTGAAGATGCTGCTACAATGGCACCTGCTGATGCAGCGGTTTATGCAAATCTAAGAGGTGTGACGAAAGATATATTAGATTCGTTAACACCGCGAGAAGCAAAAGTTCTGCGTATGCGCTTTGGTATTGAAATGAATACTGATCATACACTAGAAGAAGTAGGTAAACAGTTTGATGTGACACGCGAGCGTATTCGTCAAATTGAAGCTAAAGCGCTACGCAAATTACGTCATCCAGCACGTTCTGAGCGTTTGCGTAGTTTTCTAGATACAGGAAACGGTTAAGGTTTATTAAAGGTTAGATAGGGTCTGTAGCTCAGTTGGTTAGAGCAGGGGACTCATAATCCCTTGGTCGTTGGTTCGAGTCCAACCAGACCCACCAA
>JAJFJH010000248.1 GCA_021774155.1 Nitrosomonas sp. | reverse complement strand
TGGGTTCTGTTGTATATAACTGCGACTCTCATGGATGGCTCCTTGAAGGTTAAGCATTAAGAGAATGTTTCCTCTAAACACAGAATTAGATTTTACAGCATTAAAGGATAGCCGGTTAACACAGAGCTCAGAGCCAAATGGATGATTGTAGGCGTCAGGCATGGATCCATAAATAAATCTGTGGTTGATAAAGGGTCAACGGGAGTCACCGCATCATATTTTCACACAAGTAATAGCTTAATTAGCTGCAGCTTTTAACAATTCAATGATATCGGGTTCACGAGCAATTTCTAGTGCATTTTTTTCGCTGTTGCTTTTCAGACTAATATCAGCTCCACTTGCTAATAATTTTTTAACAACATCGGTATGGCCATGTAATGCTGCCCACATCAATGGTGTAACGCCATCATTGTTTTGCAGGTTAATACTTGCGCCTTTGGCTAAGAGTGTTTCAACGGTGGCGGTATGACCACCCTGGGCAGCTAGTATCAGTGCGGTAAAGCCGTTTTTTGCCTTTTGGTCAATTTTGGCGCCTTTGTTTAATAACGCTTCAACAATTTCGGTGTGACCATACAGCGCTGCCATGATGAGTGCAGAAGCTTCGTTTTTATCTATTAAGTCAATCGCTATGTCTTTGGTTAATAATGCTTTGACGGTATCGGTATGGCCATTTTGTGAAGCCATATAAAGCGCTGTGGTTTGGTTGATGGCTTTAAGGTCAGTGGGTGCATTCTTTGCTAATAGAGTTTCCACTATTTCTGTGTGACCATTTTGTGCGGCCATGTATAAGGCAGTCGTTTCGTCGATAGCTTGTAAACCTGTTTTAGCATTTTTTGCGAGTAGCTTGTTAACAACGCCTGTATGGCCTTCTAGTGAGGCGACCATTAATGCGGTTACTTTATTTTCGTTGGTTTGGTTCACATCCGCGCCTTTTTCTAATAAGGCATCAACGATTTCTTCATGACCGCCCATGGCTGCAATCATGAGCGCAGTGATGCCGTCAGTTGTTCGCAGTTTGACATTGGCACCTTTTTCTAGCAGGGCGTTGACAACGGCGGTATGACCATTTTTGGATGCGACGATTAATGCGGAAGCGCCCCCCGCATTCTGTACGTCAACATAGACTTTTTTGTTAAGTAATAAGTTAACGATGTCAGTATTGCCATTCTGGGCAGCAACCATGAGTGAGGTAAAACCGTTATCATTCTGCCAATTTAAGTTGATGTCTTTTTCCAGCAGTTCTTCTACCGTTGCAGTTTTACCTGTGAAAGAAGCTTTGAGAAGATCTGCTTCATCAGTATTGTTAGACACATGTTCTTGTTGTATTGCTGCGTCCCTTGCACCCTGTATTGTATCTGCGCCTATTGCTTCAAGTGCCTCAGTAGTAGCAAAGCTATAGGGCGCACATAGCAATATGGCGACAGTGTTGGCAGATAAAATAAGCTTGTGTGTTTTTTTTACTAGATTGTTCATTTGACTCATTGTTATACCTATATCAGGCACCTTTGATAACTCATTCATAGACTTGAGAATTGAGTATTTAAAAGGTGCATTTAAAATAATTAATGGCGGACATTACACTGTGATGACCTTAATGGTCAATTATAATGCATTAAAAGTTCCGTGATAAAAGTGACTCTCTAAATCTAAGGTTGATTATTTATTGTTATGGATGACTGGATTGTTCCTGATTGGCCTGCGTCAAAAAATGTTAATGCACTGTTCACAACCAGAAATGGGGGGGTGAGCGGTGGGAAAAATAATGCTTATGCGACTTTAAACTTAGGTAGTCATGTCAATGATGACGTGTCTGATGTTGAAAAAAACCGGTCATTGCTCAACAGATACCTACCATCAGCGCCAAAATGGTTGGAACAAGTGCATGGTACCTCCGTTCTTTGCATGGATAACGAGATGATGTCACGACAAGGTGACGCGGCCTTTAGTCGAATGCAAGGAACTGTTTGTGCTGTGATGGTTGCGGATTGTTTACCGGTGTTTTTATGTGACACAACGGGAACGGTTGTTGCTATTGTTCATGCTGGCTGGCGTGGATTGGCTGCTGGTGTCATCGAAAAAACAGTGGCAGAAATGTGTCATGATCAGACACAACTCATGGCATGGTTAGGTCCAGCCATCGGTTCGGAATGCTTTGAAGTTGGTGGGGAAGTGCGGGAGGTGTTTATCAATCATGATAGCCAAGCAAGTGCTGCCTTTGTGCCACAGCAAAGTCAAGATGGCAATAAATGGCTGGCTGATATTTTTCAACTGGCACGGTTAAGGTTGGTTAAAGCAGGCGTAACTGCCATATTTGGTGGTGGTGTATGTACTTATAGCGACCCTTCGCGGTTCTTTTCCTATCGCCGTGATGGTGAAACCGGGCGCATGGCAGCTTTAATTTGGCTAGGTTAGCCCTATTCGAATCCATCAGCATAGCTGCTTAAATTTATCATTAGCTGTTTATTAACAGCGTATAATCCCGCCTTTCCATCTGAATTAACTTTATGTCAACGCTTTCCTGGATTATTCTCGCCAGTCTGCTTGGTGGCGTTTTGAGTTTATTAGTTGCCGCCGTACTAACGCTCAATACACGCGCATCGTGGTTATCCATGCTAATTTCATATGCTATTGGCGCTTTATTAGGCGCCGCTTTTCTAAACACATTGCCTGGAGCATTTGAGCTTTCTGAAAACCCAACACAAGTTACCAGTATTGTGTTGATGGGTGTTTTGTTGTTTTTTATTCTAGAAAAGCTGGTGCTGTGGCGCCATTGTCATCTGGAAGATTGCGAAGTACACGCCCCATCTCATGACATCGTCGCAACGGCAGTCAATCAAAATGACCATGACCATGGCCGCAGTGGAATGATGATTATCATCGGTGATACCTTCCACAACTTTGTCGACGGCATCTTAATCGCCGCCGCTTTTATGGTGGACATACAGCTGGGCATCGTCACATCCATCGCCATCATCGCCCACGAAATTCCGCAAGAAGCCGGAGACTTCATTATTCTTCTCAACTCAGGGTATAAACGTAGCACGGCGTTCTTAGTGAACCTGTTATCCAGCCTTGCCACTTTGGTGGGCGGCGTATTGGCCTATTTTTTGTTGCACCAAATGGACTTCTTAATCCTGCCGCTACTTAGTCTGGCCTCGGCTAGTATGATCTATGTTGCCATGTCAGACCTGATCCCCGGCTTACATAAACGCCCAGAGATTGGCATGACCTTTCAACAAGTTGGCCTTATTCTGTTGGGTATAGGCACCATCTGGTTGGTTGGTGATATTTTTTTGCATGAGCATTAAGAAACCTCTCGTTAATCAAGAGAGCCGCGTGAGAGTGGGTTGGGAAGAAATGATTGAACGATCCATTGCTGAGAATGGTCATGAGTCGTTGGGTGATGAGTGGCTTGATTTGCCTTTAGTTTCTGATGACATGTTCGCGTTGTGGCGGATTGATATAAAGAACCATCTACAGCGATTAGTCTGACTCACTATCAACCCAATTTTTCAAATATTGTAGACAAAGTCGATATTCGGTTTTGTGCCTGATGGCATGAAATACTTTTAAAGCTGGGTGTCCTTTTTGTTTTTGTTCAACAAGTAGCATCCTTATAATTCTTTCTTCAGCAAGGCCTATTTCGTAGCCAAGAATCAACGCAGTTAATGCAGAGGGATTAAATTGCAGGTAATGATTGGCACCATTCGGGTGAAGTATTCTTCTTTCTTATTCGTATCTCCACAGTTTAGATTTGCGCAGCACAGTAAGGGTGATTGCTTTATAGAGTTTACCATCTAAATAATTGATTGTAGGATATTCAGTTGAATAGTCGATGCTAACAGCATGGCTGAAAATAGTAGACTCTTGGATAATTTAGAATTGGAAAGATACCCCAGCATGGTCTGACCCATAATGAGTCCACATCAAAATATTTCTTGTGTCACCTGCAAAAGAGCATACGCCAAAAGTTTTACGTTGCTGTTCATAACTGTTTCCAAGGGTTTCCGCAACCGAGCTATCGGCTAATAATCTTGATGTTTCCAATTCTCTTTGAGTTTTGTTTAAATCGGGACTAAAAATACTTTAGCTTTTTATGTATATGTTTTCTCTTGTCCCGTGGTTGACCATCAAAAATAAAGTGCCCTCGCATGTCAAACGGGTCGTTAAACGCTGCTGGTGAGCTCAACCATAACCTGGAATGCACTAAATAATCACGAAGATGATCAATTCGTTCGGTGTTGTTGGCGGATAAAGGACGAAATTTATAGAGAAAGCGAGGATAAGGTTTGTTGCCACTTTTCAAGTTTAATGGCTTTCTTCTTTTATGTGATGGTAGTTGGTCAAGTTTTAGCAAAAAGTTTTTGTGTTTAGTGTTGATCAAGAGATCATTGCCCTGTAAAACATTTGTCATTTGTTTCCCCTGTGATGACGAGACCACCGCAATCCTTGAATATTAGGAATTCCCTCAAGCCCCTCAGAAACACGATAATACACCTGACGAACGGGCATATCATAATATTCGATCACCCGATGTTCAATCGCGCCCGGTTGCTTGAGCAGGTGTCGTATGTCGCCGTCATGATGCGTTTGATCCAGGTGTATGGGGTGCATGCCGACTTGAATAATGGGTCGATTAGTGGGTGGCTGTGTTGGGTGCCAGTAGTCGTACATGGCGCCGCTCTCGCCAAATAGGTTGCGTGAGCGGATGTCCATGTGGGTGCTTTCTTGGGAGTAGAAGGTCAACGCGCTGGCGACGGACCATTTACTCATACCGACAACGATGGGTTCTTTTCCGGTTTTATTTTTGACTGCTTCTACAATTTGTTCAATCTCAATGGCGGTTTCGCGCCAATAATAATGTTTAGTTAACTGAGGCGGGTAGGGGGCGCCGGGTATGCCGAGTACGATGTAGTGTAGTACCAGTGCGTAGGCGAAGATGCAGACGATAATGGTGGGTTGCCATGCGGATTGTAAACGTTTTGCCATGGGGTTTAAATGGTTGGTTTGAACAATCATCCAGGCGATGGTTGGCAGGATGGCTAGCCAAATGGGGCCTGTCCAGTGAAACTTGGGCAGGTCAAATGTGCTGAGTGTGATAAAGATGAGTAAGGGTACGCCGGTGAAGATTTGCACAAATAAGCGGCGCCTGCCTGCAAATGTGTCATTTCTGTGATTGTCGTTTGAAAATAAGGCATAAGCTGCGGCAATTAGTCCTATGGGGGTGAGCATAATCATCATGTAAGTGATGAGATTATGTACCGCAAAGTGGTAGCCGTCGTCTAATAAACGTGCGGATTGGAAGGCGAATGATGCCCAGTCATTTTGGCTATTCCAGATAATTACCGGCGAGAATATTAATAGAGCCAGTGTTGCGGCCAGATAGGGGTGAGGGTGTTTTAACCAACGGCGGGCCGAGGGGTCTAGAATAACGAACAACAGGGCAGTAATACCCAGCAAGCCTAGTGTGTATTTTGATAGTAAGCCTAGACCAAAGGCGAGACCCATGCCTAACCAAGCGGTATTTTGCCCTGCAATTAATGCACGTTCCATGTAATACAGTGTAGCTGCCCAGGTTGCGACTAGCGGTGCGTCGGGTGTCATTAATGTGCCTGACGCAAAGCCCAATGGCAGAAGGGAAAATAGTAATATCGTGCGCATGGCGGTTGATTTGTCGTACAAATTTTGTGCGAATGCATACAAATAGCCCATGGCGATAAGGCCGCAGAGTATGGCGCCGATACGTACGCCGAATTCGTTATGTCCTAGTAATGACGTGCCTAACCAAATTAACCAAGCAACCATGGGTGGATGGTCATAGAAGCTCAGGTCCATGTGTTGGGCATATTGCCAATAATAGGTTTCGTCTGGGATGAGTTGTGCGAGACCAAAGTAAA
>JAJFJH010000247.1 GCA_021774155.1 Nitrosomonas sp. | reverse complement strand
TACCAAACAAGCATAATATTTATTGGCGTTTTCCTGCCACACTCTGATTGTTTCCAAACTGCGATTGAATCCGTCCACACTACTGGCATCAATGCTCGGCGCAACAGGTTTTTCTCCGCACCCACTAGGCAACCAGGTGTCATTCACCAATGTCCCTGCGTTGCTGGTAGTGTAGATCAGCAACATAAAAATACACGCAAAAATGGAATGTTTCATCGTTTCTCTCTATTTGTTTTCATAATGATGAATATACAAGATTTTTTTGTAAGGAGCGATAATTAAGTTCGCGGATGGGTGCAACTCATCTGCTACTGAATTTAAATTTCTATTGCATTCAGTTTTGATAAGTTGCACCCATCCTTGCTAGCGCAATCATCAGCGATACAGACTAATACTCAACCCGAATCGATCCCATAAAAACCCGTGGCATACCCACAACAATACGCTCGCGGCCAAATCCAATACTACTTGGGAAATAATGCTTATCGAACAAATTATTAACATTTAACTGAGCCGTCACCCGGGTTTTTCCGACTTTCATTGCGTAGCTTGTCATCAAGTTAACCAGTGTATAGCCTGGCATTTGAAAGTCATTTTCCCGGTTACCTTCACGTTTGCCTCTCAATGTCACACCACCACCGATTCTCAGGCCACTCAGGGTTTCATTCTGAAAAGTGTAGATGGACCAGATATTGCCAGCATGTTTGGGCACGTTCGGCAGGCTGTTACCCTGTGTAATATCATTCGCACGGGTGATTTCGGAGTCTGTATAGGCATAATTGGCAATGATGTTCCAGCCGGGCAGTAACTCACCGCTAAGGTCAAGTTCTATTCCCTTATTTTCCGCTTCTCCGGTTTGTACAGAAAAACCCAATGCAGTCAATTGAGGGTCAGGATGACCAGTAGCAACATTTTGTTTAGTTAACTGAAACCAGGCCAACGATGCGCTAAAACGGCCGTCAAATAATTCTGTTTTTATCCCAGCTTCCCATTGCTGTGCCGTTTCTGCTCTTAAGGGCTGTCCACCTAATCCCGAAGCAAATATATTAGGTACACCAAAATTCTCTACATAGTTACCGTAAAACGAAAGTTCTTTAATAGGTTGCCACGTCAGGCCTACACGTGGAGAAATTCGTTCTTGTTTACTATTTAATGAAGTGGCAGTTCCTGCAAAAACTTCATTGGATTTAATTTCAGCATTATCGTAACGAAAACCCGCTAAAACATGAATGTCATAAGGCAGTTTCATTTGATTCTGAAAATATAAGCCGAACCAATCTTCAGTTGTGTCATACAAAAAATCGTCTGCCGGATCCCGAATCGAGGAGCCGCCATGAACGGGATTAAAAATATCAATTGATGGAAATGCAAAATTATCAATTAAGGCTCCGGTACTATTGTAGTGAAAATAGTCACCACCCATCAGCACCGTGTGTTTGATACCGAATGTATCAAAATTGCCAGTCAAGTCCAGGCTAGTATTATAAGTTTCACTCTTGTTGTTCCTAAACCCGGCGAAAAAACGATCAAGAGTCCGATTATCGGCCTGCAGCCCCAATGGTAATACTGAGTTATCGTCCTGGTTGGTTAATTGAAAATTGGAACGATGTTTTATTTCCCATTGATCATTAAACGCATGCGACCAGTTAACACTCGCTTGATATTCATCAAACGTTGATCTGGAAAAAGATTCCCCCAGATTACGATTCACTGGCAAGCTAGCCGGACGGTTACCAATGGCTGGTATGCCATGGTCTGCTGTACCTCTACCTGTTTTATATTCCATTTCAATAGTAATTTGCGTACGGTCGGAGATTCGCCATTGCAATACCGGTGCCAGAAAAAAATGATTATTATCGACAAACTGACGAAACGAACCTTTGTCTTCATAGGCAAAGTTCAAACGATACAACAGAGAATTACTCTCATTTAAACCACCCGTAGCATCTGCCGTAGTGCGAAACGTATTAAATGACCCAAATTGTTGTTGAACCGAATAATAAGGAGTTGCTTGCGGCTTTTTAGTTACCAGATTGATCATGCCACCGGGCTCAATTCGGCCGAATAAAATAGATGCTGGTCCTTTTAGCACCTCAACTCTCTCTACATTTGCCATTTCCCTTGGGCCAGTTTGCGCCAAACCAGATTGAAACCGCACCCCATCACGGTAGTAATCAAAAGTACTAAAACCTCGAATACTGAACGATTCGACCAAACCGAATCCTTGTTGAGGGAAAATGCCGCTAGCATTATTTAGTGCATCTTCCAGGCGAAAGGCTTGTTGATCATTAAGCACCGATTTGGGAACCACCTGAATGGACATGGGTGTTTCCATAATGGGTGTGCTTGTCTTGGTCGCAGTAGAAGCATCAGGTACTTTATATTGTGTACTGTAAGGTGAATTCGGATTTTCAGCACCGGTGACAGTAATTTCCGGTAGTTTCGTCGCTTCATTCGAATTCAGTTTTTTGGGCACTTCAACAACGCTGTAGCGTTTGGGTGTGACTTCTTTCGCTTCTAGTCCGCTGCTGGCGAGCAGTTGGTTTAAAGCTTCGCGCGGCGTGAAATGACCTTGTAAAGGCGGAGCCTGAATGCCACGCACAGTCTTTGCGTCGAACACAATGCTGATGTCGCTTTGCTCTGCCAGTTGCTGCAACGCGCTGCCTAACGGTTGCGCGGGTTGCTGCCAGTCAATTGGTGTTCCTGCGTGTGCAGTAACCACTGTAAAACCAAATGCCACAATGAAAATAAATATACATTGACGAATCATTGACGATCTCCCATAAATAGGTCGTTTTAGTTGTTGTTACATATAGGACGAACGAGGGACGGCAAAGTAGACAGATCTTCTTAAATTTTTTTCTGCGGGGTGATATTGGCTGAATTTGCTCGCAAAACCTTCATCTTCTCACGGTCATAAAAATATGTTATTTTGATGCAAAAGTATGATTATTTCATATATACCTGGAGGGTAAAATGGGAACAACTCGCAAGACCATCACCGTTACCGATCAGCAAGACAAGTGGATTAAAGCACAGATTGAAGGCGGCGATTTCACCAATGATAGTGAATATATCCGTGATCTGATCCGGCGTGATCAGACTCGCAACGCCGAGATTAGCGTCATTCGAGACGAGTTAATCAAAGGCGAACATAGCGGCGATCCGCAGCCGTTTGACGGCCGTCTATTTAAAAAAGAAATGACTGCCAAACATGCCAAAAAAATACGCTGAATATCGATTAACACCGGAAGCTAAATCCGATATGGAAGCTATTTGGCTTTACACGCTTGAAGAATGGGGCCTGGAACAGGCTAATCGTTACACCGACGAATTGACGGAGGTGTTTAGTCAATTGGTGGAAAATCCGAAAACGGCAACGTCCTGCGATCACATCCGTAATGGGTATCGTCTCAGAAAATTTGGGCGGCACGTTATTTATTTTCAGCTAACAGATTACGGAATCGCTGTGGTTCGTGTGCTGCATGATCGTATGTTATCAACGCTGCACTTGTGAGGGTGCAGATTAAAAAAATAATGTTTTATAATAACAAGTCATGTGCAGTGATACGTGTCTGCTATCAGTTTTGCGCGGCGCGTAATATAAATAAATCAGGGTTTGGCTGTTCAATGGTTAGCCGCAATGTTTTAGCAATAATATTGAGATTAGGTTCCAGTTCTTCCAATTGAAAACGTCCGCTGACGTGTTTTTCGCCTAGATTGGGGTCGTCCAGATCAAAGTGTACGATGTGATACCGCGCGAGTTCTTCGAGCACTTCCGACAATCGATGTTCGTTAAAAACCAGCACACCCTGACGCCAGTTTGCGATCGAAACGGATAGCGCGGCTAATCGCCATTCATTGTTACCGGGGTTTCGAAACAGTTCTTCGCCGCTGTGTAATAAGGTGTATTTGTTTTCATCTTCATCTTTAACTTCTACCGCGCCTTCGGCAACCTGCACCCTGAATTGGTTTGCCGTATGGCGGACTGTAAAACGTGTGCCGATGTCGCGAATATGGACTTTATCTGCTGTGACTTGTAATTTACGCCAACCGGGAGCTACGTCCACAAATATTTCCCCCTCGTTGAGATCAATCTGGTGTTTGAACCAATTTTGCGTGACGATGACATGCGTGGCCGTATCCAGGCTCAATAATGTGCCGCCGGCCAGTTCAATATGCCGTTGTTCGCCGACCGCGGTGTGCCAGCTTTGCGTGGTGCCGACCAATCCCTGGAAGTAGAGTAACGGTAAAAATACGACCAATACCATGGCTGCAACCGCCCAATTGAAATACTTGGGTGTGTCACGGTGTTCTGGGCGATAGCGGCGCGCCTTATTCAGTTCATCCGTCAATTCATTGCGAAAGTGATCGAGTGTTTGCCAATCTTTTTCCACGTGCCGCCAGGCGACGCGATGAGCGGGGTTGTCCGCCAGCCATTCGGCCAGGACTCGCCGCTCGTCCTCGGATAAAGGTTGATTTTTCTGACGCACAAACCAGGCGCGCGCCTGTGCGTCGAGATCGCTGGATTGATCTGAGTGGGACATATACACTCCTACACATGTGTTTACTTATAAGACGTTTCAGATAAACAAAAGCGTCAGAATGGTATTATCGCCGATATTGCGACAGTGCAGCGAGACAATGTTCGCTGGCGCGTTGAATGTAACGTGCGACCGTTTTGTTGGACACATTTAGTTGCCGGGCAATCTCAGCATGGGTCATGTTATCGTAACGAAAAAGGAGAAAAGCGTGTTGGATCACTTCAGGTAATTGGTTTAACGCCTGCAATAGGCGCTTTAACTGCGTCCGTTCATCATAATGCTGCGCAGGCTCCTCGATATAATATTCGCTATCATGAAGATCCTGCACTGCAACGGCATACTCAAGCTTGATCGCCTGATGGCGCGCTTTATCACGCACCATATTGAGTGCCATGGTAAACAAAAAAGCACGCGGATTTTTTACGCCGGAAAGGTCCAGCTTTTGCCAGCGTAAATAGACTTCCTGGATGGTGTCTGCCGCTTCATCGTTGTCCATTTTTTTGTACAAAAAAAGATATAAATCACTACGTAACTGCAGGAAAATTTCATCATTCATGGGGAATAGACGTGCAATAACATTAAGCACGTAGGTGATGCAGCTTAAGAATGCGTGATTATGCGATGTTTATGTGAAGATGGGAATGTGACATAGTGTCGCAGTTATCCTGCGGTATAGAGGATGCTAGTATTCCGACTACTTTATATTGACGGGTTCAGCGGCCCGGGAAGCGCTTGACCGCTAGGCACGCCTCGCCGGGAATGACTAGCCTGAACATTGCACCAGTTGCTGGAATTTAAACGCTGAACTGACCTGAATTGAGCGTGCTCGTGACTGGAGACGCATTTATTCTGCGGCGTAGAGAGCATGTGCGTTCAATTCAGGTCAGCGCAAGTTTAAAACCGGCAAGTGAAATCTTGGGTACAAACTGTACATTTACTCAATTTTCCAAAGGTCAATAACCATATGAGTTACAGGCTGAAATTTAATGTGCTGGTGCAATATTCAGGCTAGAAGTACGAAACGAAACTAAATTATTCACTCCAGCTCACATAGGGTACAACCACTATTACACTAAACAAATATCTTACGACTCTACGCAATGCATTTCGCTTATTGCTGACTTACCAAAATCACATCACGTTTTTTCAAATCAGTTAAGATTTCCAAGCCGCCATTAATAACTATTTCAGGTTGAGAATGGCTGAGCTCGGCGGCGATTTGTTCTAGTAATGCTTTCCCGGTTCTCTTGTCATCATCGGTAATCAGCTGTAACAGACGTGCGGTAACGGGGTTGGCTTCGATGAAATTGACTGCATGGTTACGGTCTCGGTAAACCACC
>JAJFJH010000246.1 GCA_021774155.1 Nitrosomonas sp. | reverse complement strand
AGGTGATGGATCACGGTACATTAACAGACAATAACGGTCGGAAAGCGGATTTTCGTCATATCATTGTTGTGATGACGACGAATGCGGGTGCGCAGTTAGTCAGTCGCCATCAAATTGGTTTTACGAATCAAGATAATTCTCATGATAATTTAGAAGAAATCAATCGTCTCTTTACGCCTGAATTCCGTAATCGTTTGGATTCTATTATTAGCTTTAGCGCTTTAGATGAAAAAACCATTGCCAATATCGTGGATAAATTTATTATGGAACTGGAAGTTCAGCTGGAACAAAAACATGTGAAATTAGAAGTCCAAGATCGTGTTCGTGATTGGTTAGCGGTGAATGGACATAATCCTGAAATGGGTGCAAGACCTATGGCGCGTCTGATTCAAGAGCAGATTAAGAAACCTTTGGCGGATGAATTGCTGTTTGGGCAGTTAAGTCATGGGGGTGTTGTGCGGCTTTTGATTGAGAATGATGAAATTGCGTTTGAAGTTGAGGAATCTTGTACTTAGTTAGGATTTTATGAATTGAGATTAATGAGGCCGCTTTTGCGGCCTTTTTGTTTTTATGTGTTGTGGTATTTAGGTTTTGAGCGTTTTGTCCTATTTACCGGTGGGCAGAGGGTTAGGGTGGTGGATAAATAAAATTCTGATTGCTGAACTCTAGTTACTAGCCTCTAAACTCTAACAGCTAGCCCCCTATAAATCTCGCATTTTGAAGTACGATGGATATATAACAGACTTAAAACCGACTTTCCCGTGACCAGTTTTAAATAATTAGCAATTTATCTGCACAAGTATTATTCTATACGCTCAATATTCACATGGAGCGTATAAAAAATGTCATTGGAAGTAGCCGGCAAGGAAGCAACAACACAAGTAATGGACCATCATGGCTTAGTAGCCGCCACTTGTCGTGATTTAAAGATAGCGGAGCGAATTAACAAACGCATCGGTAGCAGCGACCCCAGGCGCGTAGTACAACCAGGAGTTGCGGCAGTGGCAATGGTAATCAACGGACTTGGTTTTACCAACCGACGCTTATACTTAACGCCGCAGTTTTTTCAAAGCAAAGCAATAGAGTTTTTATTTGAAGAAAAAATTACGGCAGAATCATTAGACGACCACGCCTTAGGAAAAGCATTAGACGAAATCTCAGCATATGGCGCGAGCAGATTATATGGTGAACTTGCATTTGAGCTAGGGATTGAAGAAGGTTTGCTTGGCAAGTTGGCTCATTTAGACACGACAAGTTTTTCATTGCATGGTCAATATGACACAGATGAAAACGTTGAGGTGGTCGACGTGACACATGGTTACTCTAAAGATCATCGACCTGATCTTAAACAAGTTATGTTGTCATTAACGATGACTGGAGCATCTAATATGCCGGTTTGGATGGAGCCACAAGATGGTAATAGCTCAGATAAAACAAGCTTTCATGAAACGATATCACGCGTTAGGGAGTTTCAAGAAAACTTAAAACAAAACCATGAGTTTCGCTGGATAGCAGATTCTGCATTGTACACAGCAGAGAAGTTATTATCGAATAATAACTATAAATGGATTAGTCGAGTGCCAGAGAATATCAAAGAATGTAGAACGCTACTAGAAGCCGATGCCAAAGCATATGATTGGCAGCAAGATGAAAATGGTTACCAATGGACAGAGATAAGCAGCAAGTATGGCGGCATTGACCAGCGTTGGCTATTAGTTTATTCAAAGCAAGCTTATGAACGTGAGAGTAAGACTTTTGTAAAGAAACTACAAAAACAAAAAGCAGCTTTAGAAAAGGATTGCTGGCATTTAAGCAATCAGGTATTCAACTGTGAGTCAGATGCACAACTTGCGGTAAAGAAATTACAAAAAAAGTACTCATATCACATTGTTTCAACAGAGGTCTTGCCAATTGAGAGATATGATTCACGAGGGCGACCAAGTGCTGGCACAGCCAAAAAAGTAACCGGTTACCAGGTAAAAAGCACTATCAAAGAACATCAATCAGCAATTGAAAAACAGCTGTTACGCAAAGGCAGATTTATGTTGGCAACAAATGATTTAGATCAAGAAGGATTGCCGGCGCAGTTAATATTACAACAGTATAAACAACAACAAAATGTTGAAGGTGGATTTAGATTTCTTAAAGACCCATGGTTTATGCTGGATTCATTTTATGTTAAAAAGCGCAGTCGAATTGAAGCGTTGATGATGGTTATGACGCTATGCCTTTTGGTTTACAATGTTGCTCAACATCGTTTGCGAGAGGCATTAAAAGCAAAGAATGAAACTATTCCGAATCAAATTAATAAGCCTGTAAAGAACCCAACGTTGAAGTGGGTTTTTCAAATCATGGAAGGCATTGGGATTGTTAAGCTTTATGATGCGGCCAGTGATACATTTCGGTCAATTATAACCAACTTAGACCCATTGAGGTGCAAAATCATCCGGATGATGGGGGAATCAGCCTGCAAAATTTATGGAATCACTGAAAAGTTCGCGGGAACGTAGGGTAATAATTCTGTAGGAGACAATTTACCGCTAATATTCGGAAAAGTCTAATTTTTAGACTTATCAAATCCGTTGGGATAATCCTGAGCTAGAACTGGAACTCGCTTTGGTATCCAGATCAGTATACACAATATGCTATCATCCAGAACACACTCTGCTAATGATTATATGTCATCAGTAGAGTTTGAGACAGCTCATAAAACCGCATAATTCCGTGTCCGGGATAAGGTTGACAGTTCGCAAGCACAATAATAAAGCAGGTGAAATTATTGTGGATATCTTATTGTTTTACAGATACTTACTTTATTTTTCTTTATATCATGCTGAAAATTGCAATCCCCCACCAAGAGATGGCAAGATAGCATCATGCAAACAAGGAACGCCAATCATTATCTTTATCTCGCCCTCCCCTGGCTATGTTGGATTTCAGCCACTGGCCTTTATTTTTA
>JAJFJH010000245.1 GCA_021774155.1 Nitrosomonas sp. | reverse complement strand
CCCCGGCACCTTAAGTGTCTATCCAGAAAAAACCGTGGGTGGCAACTACCTGGATTTCAAGATAAAGCGCGAGGAAGCCATGCGCTACGGCCTGAATGTCGGAGATGTTCAGGACGTGATCAAAAGCGCTATCGGTGGCATGAACGTTACGCAAACGGTAGAGGGCCTGGAGCGTTATCCGGTCAATGTGCGTTATAGTCGCGAGCTGCGCGACAACATCGAGGCCCTCAAACGAGTTCTGGTCTCGACCCCGGTTGGTGCACAGATACCCATAAGTCAGGTTGCCGATCTGTACATCAAGAAAGGACCTCCGGGAATCAAGAGTGAAAATGCCAGACGCACGGCTTGGCTATATGTTGACCTTAAGGATATTGACGTCGGCACTTATGTTGCCGGCGCCCAGAAAGCTGTTGCCAAAAATGTTAAGCTCCCGACTGGCTATACTATGGTGTGGAGCGGCCAGTACGAGTACATGCAGCGTGCGAAAGAACGGATGAAAGTCGTCATTCCGGTCACGCTGGTTATCATTTTCGTGCTACTCTATATGAATTTTAAGAATCTCGCAGAGAGCATCATCGTCATGTTTAGTCTGCCATTTGCTTTGGTGGGCGGCATCTGGTTTATGTACATTCTCGATTACAATTTGAGCGTGGCTGTCGGAGTTGGCTTCATCGCCCTGGCGGGAGTTGCGGCGGAAACCGGTGTTGTGATGATCATCTACTTAGACCACGCTTTCAAAAAACGGCAAGAACGGGGCGAGATGATGACCTTCGGCCATTTAACGGGCGCGGTGATGGAGGGGGCCGTGGATCGGGTGCGTCCCAAAATCATGACTGTGGTTTCGACAATGGCTGGTCTCATCCCGATTATGTGGGGGCACGGCGCAGGTTCGGATGTGATGAAGCGCATTGCTGCACCTATGGTGGGTGGGATGGTTTCGTCTACAATGCTGACCCTCATCGTAATTCCTGCAATCTATTTTCTTTACAAAAGCTGGGACAATCGGGGAAATTGGGAAAACGATGACATAGAACCCACAACAGGAGAAGAAAGTGAAATGCCAAAATTGCCGTAGTACCGTTACTCGTAAGAGTAAATTCTGTACGAGCTGTGGCGAGCGAATCGTCCCGCGAACATCTGCACCGGCGCACAAAGCAAAACCTGTGATGCCTGTCAGTTACGCGTTTGTTCTTGTGGCGGTGGGCGTGGTCTTCGGCTTTGTTGTTTTTAAGTTCAGCGCAAAGCCAATAGTCAGTGCCTTTCCGACATCCTCTGAAATGCCAGGAGTCTCATCGATTCAGAGTGCAGCCGTATCAGATGTAGCCCGCGAACTCATGTGCCCCTGTGGCAGTTGCAGTGATCCGCTTGATCCCTGTCAATGTGACCATCCTGACGGAGCCGTTACAGTTAAAGCTTTCATTGCTCAGAAACTTGCGGAAGGGCATAAGAAGCCGCACATTATCGATATGGTCCATGAAAAATACGGAGACAAAAGCAAGGGCTAACATACCAGTAAGGGGGTTAGATTACAACCAATATGATTGTACGCTTAGTATGCGATAATGGCGAGCTGGATTTCGATTCTGTTGTAAGGACATGGCGTAGCGTCTCACGTCATGAAACAGGGTTAAAAAGAAATAGTTCTCCGAACTCAAACGGTGAACTATGCGTTGCTACACTGGCGGATTGCTGACTAAGTTGGGCTCGACCCTCTAAGAACAACGGTCACGTCCATTCTGTCGCACCTCCAGTCACCCAATTTTATGAAGGGTAATGCGATGAAAAAGCTAACATTTACAACAATCATTGTTCTCATGCTCTTGACAGGCAGCGTCTTGGGCCTGGGTGAGAGTCCCCGCGATGGTACGCGTTTGGGTAGTCGAACTAGCCATCTTAGACGGACAAAGTTGGGCCTGGCCACTTACAGAGAGATGAGTCTGTCCACTGGTCCGACAATAAGAGTGACGGTCCAGTTGGGAGGACTGGTTCTACGTCCGAACCACCCGAATCCTTTCACTCCAAACACAACCATCGAATTCAAACTTTCAGAACAGGCCCACGTTCAACTTTCAGTCTACAACTTTCTTGGACAGAAAGTGACAGGATTGCTTGACGGGGAAAAATCTGCTGGCGTCCATCGGGTGCAGTGGAATGGCACTGATGCCGAGGGACGGCCCGTCACCAGCGGTATCTACATCGCAGTGGTGGAGGCTGGAAGCTTGGTTATGGGGCAGCGTATGACTTTGCTAAAATAGCAAATCGAAAAACCGGAACATCAAGTTGGTGATCCAGTGAGGGTTGCCCTCACCCTTCTCCCGCTCAGTGCCAGTAACGCACTAACCCCTGCGACTGTCTGAGGGGCCATAAGCAAGATGCATGCCCATAAT
The DNA here is from genome assembly GCA_021774155.1 of Nitrosomonas sp. Taxonomy (GTDB): domain Bacteria; phylum Pseudomonadota; class Gammaproteobacteria; order Burkholderiales; family Nitrosomonadaceae; genus Nitrosomonas. The sequence continues at coordinate 24,895 of JAJFJH010000245.1, read as the reverse complement.
AGAAAAAAACAATCTTAAGTCTGCGCATCAAAGCCATTCTTGCAGTCGAACTTATACGCGTTATCTCTTGCCATGGAATCAATTGGCCTTGTGGCGGGTTTCGTCCGGAACAAACATGATGGAATATGAACCCCTGATGGGCGATAATTTCGTTTTCTCTTCTTGGGAGGAAATATCGTGGGTGAAAATACGCTGTTACGGACTTTATGTCTTCCATATCTATATCTTACCTCTATCAATGACCATTCTAATCAGCATTCATTTCTTTATTATTAAGCTTGGTTTCAAGTTTCAAGTGCGACAGTTAAAAAAAAGTTTAATTGCGTTATGTTAAGTGAGAAATTGTCATGAGCGAAAAAAGAATCATTATCCTGCTTCCGATCATGTTGAGTGGTTGTATGATGACCGGAATGCCAGCAATGCATGGGAGCTCCCATGCTAGAGATACGGGAACTACGCTTGTCAAAGAGGTCCAAACCAAAGGTATCACGGCAGTTTTGGAGGTTCCACCGCTTACGATCAAACAGGAAGCCACACTTCTGTTAAAAATTCAGGATGCTTCAACAGGTGAGTTCATGTCGAATGCTGATGTCTTCGCTTCCATTCAAGAGGAAAGACGGCTTGCTGATATAGACACCAGTTCTCCTGTCAAAAAGCGGTTTGAGGAGAATACCAGTGGGCAGGCTTATCAATTGCCATACCGGTTTACCGAGCAAGGGTGGCACGAAATAGAAGTAGAAATATGGCACGAAAACTCGAAAAAGCCGTCTCTGGTTATTTCAACCCGTAAAATGGTGGCGGTGTCAAACAGTCCAATGAGTGGTACGCGTGCAGGATATCTTTTCCTGGCCGGTGGGGCTGCTATGTTGATGATGGGGCTTATGATGAGCGGTGTATTATTTTAAAAAAACAAGGAAAGCTTCGATAGATTTTGAGATTCTCTCCACATCAGTAAAATAGAACAGGTCAAAGATGGAAAATGGCAAAGACTTTAAATTAGAGCAGTGTGCTGACCCTCTGGATATTTCCAAACGAGAGATGACCTTGTCAAGCATGTTCTACAACGAAAGAAAAGGCAAGCTACCATACGATAAATACTGTTCGGTTTGTTACGGGACGCAAGGAAATGGGGATGGATTCAACGCATGCAATATAGACCCAAGACCAAAAGATTTGACCGAAGCTGAGTATCTCGCGACTCTGAGTAATTACTGGTTATCAGAAGTGGTCAGTCAGGGCGGCCGCGGCGTCAAGCGCTCTGTTTTAATGCCATCCTATGAAAGATGCTAACGAGGGACCAGATTCAAGATATTGTTGCGTATCTAAGGTGTCTTGCAACTTCCGCTTCGGAATAATCTCAAAACGCAGGTATATTTGCCCTGAACAATTCTGGAGTGCCATGATTGGCTATTCTAAATTATCGATCTTCCTTCCTAACATTGAGAATAGTACTATCTGTTCGCTATTGAAATCGAGATCGCATTCAGGGTTGTGGAGTATTCAACATTTATTCTGTTTACAGTCTTATCCTTCGATTAAACAGCAGTTGAAATTATTGAAGATAAAGAGTTTTTAGAGGTGGCACAAAATTTGTTGCATTTGTCCAATAATAGTTGACATCTAAGGCAATCCGGGATGATTAAACGAAAGAAAACATTTGTACTGACACTGCTGTTACCGATTCTTGTTTTGAATTTCATGGCAGTCGCACTGAAAACCTGCTTCGTCGGTGATGGACAGTGTGCAATGACCTGCTGCACAAAAACTGTATGCGAGCAAGGTCAAGCGAGATTCACGGTTCCTGGCTCTTGTATGTGTCAAATAGCCAATAACTCAAATACAGACAATCAAGCTGCGATTCTACAAGATGTCTCTAAACCCAAGAACAAAAGTGGTGCCCAGCAGTTCTTAGTTGAGACATTACCGTTGGCACCTATCTTCACGGAAAGTATTTCGACACGTCAACTCGATACCACTGCAAACCTCCTCTCTTTTTTAAACATAAAAATATACGACCTCAACGCCTCATACTTGATTTAGTCAGCCCTCCATACAACCACGATTCATTTTTTACACATTAGCTATAAGCTACTATCTCTGATGCGAAGGTACGACTTTTAGATTCGGACAATTCTACATGTCCGAGTTGTCGAACCACTACAAAGTTTGTTAATGAGACTGGCTGGACACATGCTGCACTTTTTATTCATCAATCTTCGCAAAGGTTTGAGGCCCAGTCGTTAAGAAGAAGGAGCAGGTATGAATTCAATCGCAAGTAGTCTGTTAATATTCGCATTCGCTCTCGCCGGGTATGGTTCCTGGGCAGCCTTTATGGGAGGACGCTGGCGACAGAACCGCATGATCCTCAGCGCTGAACGCGGAGCCGTCGCACTTTTTGTGGTCGCGAGCCTGATTATGGCGGCGCTGTCTTACGCATTTGTGACGCGGGATTTCTCTTTGAAATACGTCGCCGAGTATTCAAGCCGAACGCTGCCCATGTTTTACACTGTCGCCGCAGTGTGGGCAGGTCAAGCCGGCTCTCTTTTGTTGTGGGCCTGGCTGCTGACTCTGTTTGCTGCTATCGTGGTCTGGCAAAACCGCGACAAGAATCGTGAATTGTTGCCATACGCTCTTGGCGTCATTCTGTTCACCGCTTTGTTTTTCCTTGGTTTGACGGTCTACGCAACGAGTCCGTTTGAGCCCCTTCCTCAGCCCGTATTGGACGGCAACGGTTTGAATCCCATGTTGCAGAACGTCGGCATGGTGATGCATCCGCCTACCCTTTATCTTGGATATGTTGGTTTTGTTGTGCCCTTCGCTTTTGCCATCGCAGCATTGTTTACGAAACGGCTGGATGCGCAGTGGATTCGCACTACGCGGCGATGGACGCTTTTTTCGTGGCTGTTTCTGACACTCGGCAACCTCTTCGGTGCAAAATGGGCTTACGTTGAACTTGGTTGGGGTGGTTACTGGGCCTGGGACCCGGTGGAAAACGCTTCCTTTATGCCCTGGCTGATGGGGACTGCTTTCCTGCATTCGATGATGATTCAGGAAAAGCGAGGTATGTTGAAAGTCTGGAATTTGGTACTGATCATCCTGACGTTTTCGCTCACAATATTTGGCACCTTCATTACACGTAGCGGCATTATTTCTTCGGTGCATTCATTCGGTCTTTCAAATCTTGGACCAATCTTCATGATTTTCCTCGGACTTATACTGACTGTATCTTTCGGTTTGATCTGGTACCGTTTGCCTCATTTAAGAAGCGTTAACAAACTGGATGCGATTCTTTCACGAGAGTCCAGCTTTTTGTTTAACAATTTGTTTTTAGTGGGAATGACCTTCGCCGTCTTTTGGGGTACTATCTTTCCTATCGTTTCCGAAGCTGTGCGTGGCGTGAAGATCACCGTCGGCCCGCCCTTCTTCAATCAAGTGAATGTGCCTATCGGCTTGGCGTTGCTGGCGCTTACCGGCATTTGTCCACTCATTGCCTGGCGAAAAACTTCTCAGCGGAATTTGAGGCGCAGTTTTACCATTCCATTGTCAGTCTCCTTGCTGAGTGGCATCGGACTTTCTGTTCTTGGAGTTCGTTCGCTTTATCCTTTGATGTCGTTCGGTCTATCGATATTTGTCATGGTCACCATTCTACAAGAGTTCTACCGTGGCGCCGCGTCGCGCGCACGCAGTTCGGGCCACAATTTTCTCGTGGCATTTTGGGATCTGGTTGTACGCAACAAACGACGCTATGGCGGCTACATCGTTCATATAGGCATCGTGATGATCTTTGTGGGCATCACCGGATCCAGTGCATTCCAGAAGGAAAAAGCTGCATTTATGAAACCAGGTGAGTCACTTGAGATTGCTGGTTATACGCTGTACTACAAGGGACTTCGGGACCAGTCTACTGACCATGCACAGGTGGTCGCTGCCGAAATGGATGTGGTGAAGAATGGCGTGCCAATCACGACGCTTCTCCCTCAGCGTCAGAAGCACCGCAATCACGACATGGTCAGTGAAGTGGCTATTCGTCAGACCCCCAAAGAAGACCTCTACACTATTCTGGTCAGCTTCGACCAAGAACAAAACGCCCAGGTCAAGGTGATGGTGATTCCGCTGGTCTCCTGGATTTGGATTGGTGGCATCGTGATGATCCTCGGCACGCTTATCGCCATGGGACCGGACCGGTTAAAGAAAAAAACTTCGGAATTCTCGGCCTTAAAACCTTCACCTCGTAAAAGGGAGGTGGAATATGCAGCATAACAACACACTCCTGGCAGTTTTGTTATTGGCACTGGGTTATCTTAGCCCTGCCTCAGGCGCGTTACAGCAGGTACCCGTTGGCGAAATCAAGAAAAGCCTCGTTTGTCTTTGCGACTGCAATATGACCGTGGAAGCCTGCGAAGGCTCGATGGCCTGTCAGTCGGCCGAGAAGCTGACTGGTGAAGCTGCGGGATACATCGAACAAGGCATGAATCAAGAAGCAGTTTTAGCCACGTTTATCAAAAAGTACGGTGAGCATATTCTGGCGGCACCCACCAAGAGAGGATTTAACCTCACCGCCTGGGTACTTCCATTCGCCGCAATTATCGTAGCCGGCTTGGGCATCATAGTGGTTTTGCGCCGGTGGGTAAGACAGCAGCAAAGCCAAGAGACGCAGCCTAAACTCAAGAATGTGGGAAAAGATGACAAATCCCCATACGCAGAAAAATTGGATGAGGTACTGCACTACCTCGATTAATGAGAGGACAAAACATGAACGAACTTATCTTGATCATGATCATGCTGGCATCGGTTGCCTATATTTCACAACCGTACTGGCGCAAGCGCGTCGTTGTTAATTCTAATTCGATCAACGGCCATATGATAGACCTGATTGACAAACGCGATTGTCTACTGGCACAAATCAAAGAGCTGGAATTCGACCATGAAGTAGGTAAAGTCTCCGCTGAAGATTTTGCGGAGATAAACGCTCGCTACCGTACAGCGACGATCAACATACTTCGTCGCATTGACAGCATGAGTGGAAGCAACCCAACACAAAAGCTCGAAAAGGAGCTGAGGAAGTTGCGAACACAGCGTGAAAATGGAATGAGATTCTGCAGTCAATGTGGCCACTCTGTCGGCAGGCAGAGCCACTTCTGTCCGGATTGTGGCCAGCGATTGCCCAAATAAATATAGGGAACCTCTCAATGAACGCTAAGGTTTTCATCCTTTATGTCACCGCAACTCTGATGCCCACTCTCGGTTTCCCACAGCACGAGAAGGGGGATTCAGGGAAGATTTATGGCTATGTCTTCAATGCCAGCCAAACTACTCACGCCAATAAAAAGTCAGGACTTGCAGGGCAGGAGGTCGTATTGCATCGATATGTGGACGGCAAGGCGGCAGAAGGTGTCCGCCCATACACTGAGACTGATGCCAATGGACGGTTCGAATTCAAAGGATTGGAGCTCGGGAAGCGCTTTACATTCTATCCGGTTTCCGTATTCGCCGAACTGGAGTATTATGGCGGACTCGTCACTCTGACTCCCGATAGTGTTGTAAAACGCAGGGATGTAGCAGTTTTTGAATCCACTCGTTCCGATTCCGGCGTGTCGGTCTCCATGCAACACATCATTCTGACGCCAGGTTCGGGAGGACTCAATGTTAAGGAAATCATCGTATTCTCCAATCGCAGCCACTACACCTATATCGGCAATGCACCAACGGGCCAGGGAGGCAAAAACATCGTTCTGCAGGTTGATGTACCAGACGATGCCACTGAACTGCAATTCGGAGGTGATTTAATGGCTTGCTGTGTGGTCGTGAATGAAAATCACGTTTTTGACACTATGGAGCTTAAGCCCGGTGCGCGTCAGGAGGTCGTCAGTTACGTGTTGCCTTATAAAGGTAGCGAAACCACTGTGGTCAAGAAGATTGTTCATCCAACGGCGGAAGTCGATATCTTCATTCCCGAGGATTCCGGTACGCTTAAGGCAGCGGGGTTTTCTTCCATGGGTTCATTCGGGATTCGCGGACAATCGTATCGGCGATTTAGCGCAACTAACCTCAACAAAGGCAGCCTCCTGACCTTGACGCTTGCCGAACTTCCGAGCGCACCTCGTGATTGGCGCTGGCTACCACCGCTTCTTTTAGTTGTTCTCATTATAACCGGTTTTGGGATCTATAGCCGGCGTAGAAAATCCAAGATTGACGCTATGGCTTCCCAAACTACCGCCATATCAAAGAAAATGAATACAGACCGGCAACGAATCATAGATACGATTCTTCAACTTGATGAAGTATTTGAGGCCGGCGCTATTAATGAAACGACCTATTCAAGAGGCCGAGAGAAATTGAAGGAACAGGTTCTGGAAATCGATGCGCAGATGGTCACGGAGCCTGCAAATGGTTCAAAAGAAAGTGAGGAGGGTATCACCCATGACTGCAAATAAAGTGCTTGTGGCTGGTGTAGCAACAATCCTTGCACTCATCACGCTCATCGCGTGGGGGTTCTATGATACGTTGCAAATGGAGTCGGATAGAAAAATTAAACTCGCAGACGCTCCGCAAAAGGCAGTCATGACTCAGATAGAGGCCATGAATCAATCACGTTTGAATAAGATGGTGCAAAGTGGCAAAGTGACAAAAGGCATGAACGAGAAGCAGGTACGTACTGCGCTCGGCGAGCCTGCGCGTTACGACCCAATGGAGCAGGATGATCAGCAACTCACCGTTTGGTGGTACGAACATGAGGGCTGGATGAGTGTCGTTTTTGACAACAAGGGCCTGGTCAGCAGGATTGAGAAGCGACCATGAGCCTAAGTTCTTGACAGGTGATAAACCTGTGGAGGTATAAATGTCATGGAAAGATTAAGAGTATCAACAATTGGCAAAATCTGTTTGATTTGCGCTTTTCTGCTCATTGTACTTCTCACTCAATCCGTTTTCGGGCAAGGAGTAGCGATAAGGCTCCTGGGAGATTTCGAAGAAGGTTGGCAAAAGCACTGGATCGAACGCAGCATATTTCCTAAACCGCCACAACAGCAATTCGGGTTCGACGCATCTAAAAAATCCGCTCCGTATCAAGTTGTGCAAGACAAGAATGATACCGTGCTCAGATTGGATAGTAAGGAATCGGCTACGGTTCTCTGGAGCATGCTACACGTTCATTCTTTTAAGGTTGGGAAAATCAAATGGCAATGGAAAGTCGACAGGAGTTTGACGGGAAATAAGCAAGAAAGGAAAAAAGTGGGTGACGACTACGCAGCGCGTGTATGTCTAATATTCGAAACCCATTTAGTAAGCTGGAAGACGCGGGCGATTCACTACGTCTGGGCAGCCAAAGAACCTGTGGGAAGTGTCTATAAGAATCCCTACGCAAAGAGCGTGGCCACCGTCGTGCTTGAAAGCGGCAACAAACGCTCTGGCGATTGGGTGAGCGAAGAAAGGAATTTTGTGAGAGATTATGAACAAGCATTTGGAGCGCCGCCAGAGATGATCTCGGCGGTAGCGATAATCGTGGACACCGATAACACGCGATGGAAAGCCACGGCCTGGTTTGATGATGTGGTTTTGGAAGTATGGAATCCTCAGGTTCGACCAAAGGAGAACGTATCTCAGAATTTCTGGATTCAGCAAGGGAGTCAGTAGGCAAGCAACATAACAAGAGAGTCTAAGATGTCAAAGAAAAGAAATGGCAAGAAGATGTATTCTCAAAAGGTTAGCGAAGTGCTGAAGCTGAAATTTCTTCTTTTGGGCGTACTATTTGGGTTATCGGTGGGACTATTAGCAGTAGTAATCGTGACCTCTATGAACAAGTCGCGAGTGGTGCACGATTCAAAGAACTACCACCCTGCAACCTACGCGGTCGCCGAGAGGTTTATGTGTGGCTGTCCGGACTGTGACATGGAGTTGCGGAATTGTGATTGTAATCATTCGGAAGGTGGCGTTTATGAACTATATTACATCTCCGAAAGACTGCAGGAAGGTCTATCGGAAGAAGAGGCCGTCACCGCCGTCAACGAGAAATTCGGTCGAATTAAAATCAAGTATCAACACATGGTTAACACAAGCAAACTAACGAGGGAGATCCCAAAATGAAAAGAACGGCGTTCATATTAGCTGCCATGATGTTTGCCATGGTTCTGAAGCCAAACGACTCTCTTCCCCAAGATGAGCAAAGAGGGACTTCTGAGCGGGCCACTAGCCGCAGGCTGATGGAAGTGACTTTTGGAATTGAGGGGAGTAAAATCGATAAGGCCGTCTTGGAGAACATCCAGACTATTTTGCAGGAGATCGAAGGTGTACCTTATGTTGGCGTTAGCTTTCAAGCGGTTGAAATTAAAGTCCGTTATGATTCGGCAAAAGTGTCCGTTAAAAGCTTGAGAACGGCAATCGATCTAATGGATGGGTATGAGTATTCAATCGCAGCAGGTCCTGCAATTGTCAGTGCGAGCGCACAAAATCGGTCAACGCCGGATTTGGCTAATGTCACGTTTGAGTGTTTGCGCCATCATAAGGCGCATGCGCTCTGTGAAAAACATTTTAAAGGAGATCTGCCAGAAGAAATTGAGCTCGAAAACTGCTATACCGTGAAGATTGATTTTCAGACCGTGGCGCACGTCGATAACAACAACGATTGGCTGTCCCAAGTCTGCCTTGTGGGTGAAAATGGCGTGCTGATAAAACCGCTGTCATTACTGGAATTCCCTTCAGGCGTGGCTGGAACTCAGAGGCCTGCTTCAGGACTGCTTATCTTTCCGAAGATCCCGTCAATAGGGCTTGGGTTGACTTTGCGATTGCTGCGCGCCAACGGTGAAGGGTATGACAGTTTTACTGTGGATGTACCAGAACACTAAAATTTTCTTGAAGCCTGCGAAGTCACTTTCATGAACCCGAAAGCTGTACGAGCCTTAAGTTCTTTGTGGAGGAATTTGTAATGAGAAATTTATCCATTAATGAAGCAAATTCAGGTAAGGGTAAAGAGCTGAATGACTTTGGAACGCTTGCCCTACCCTTCCAAAATAGTCACTATCGGACTGCGCTCATTTTAACAAGAAGTCCACGCAATGCGAAAGAATTGGTTCAGCAAACCTACTCCTATGCACAACAAAAGTATCGCCAGCTTGAACCAGGCGCCGACTTTGGTGCCTGGTTATTCCATCTTTTGCTCAACTACCATATTAGTAAACAAACCGGAAAGGTTAAACGAGATAATTTTGCTCGTGGTTGAGGTGATTCAAAATTCTTGGAAAGGGTTGTCATTATGCGAAATCTTTCAAAAGAAAACCAACAATTGCGGCAAGAATTTGAAGCTTTGACATTTCCTTTGATGGACACCCTGCATACCACTGCTCTTGCAATGACGAAAGATCTGCTAGATGCGCAAGACTTGCTTCAGAAGACCTACTTGAGAGCCTATCGATACTTTTATAAGTTTGAGCGTGGTACGAACTTGCGCGCGTGGATGGTTCGTATCCTCACCAACAACTTCATTGATGAATATAGAGTCAAAAGGGCGCCTACGAGAGTGGATTCCGAAACGATTTGTGCAACATTGCCAGAAGAACCTCCTAGCGGATTTAGTAATACTGGAGATGTAGGTTTTAGCAAGAATTATGAAGAACTTTTTAATGACACGATTACGGCCGGATTGGCTGGACTGCCCGAGGAATATCGCCTCGTTGTACTACTTTGTGATGTTAATGATCTTAAGTACAAAGAGATTGGTGAAGTGCTGGACTGCCCGATTAGGACTGTCATATCCCGACTCAGTCACGGCCGGAAAATGTTAGCTCAGTCGGTAAAATAAAAAGCTACCAAGTAAAGGATGTGCTGGGTATGCCTTTGGATCCAGCTTGTGAAATGATCGTGGATAAAACACAATTGACATAGAAACGAGCTAGAAAACATGTTTGGATGTATCCGGAACCAAAGCTCTGTATCTACTTGAAACGGGGGAATTAACAATGGTGGAAAAACTCATTTTGCTCGTCGAGCACGACCCGGATAGCGTCGTAGCCATCAAGGATGCACTTGAGCAACAAGGTTATCGCGTCCTGGCAGTCACACGGGTATCTGAATTTGTAAATGGAATGCCCGACATTACCCCAGATCTCATTTTGTTAGACACTGAGTTGCCTGGAATATCCGGCTACGGGGCATGTTTTATGCTCAAAGATCAATTTAAAAAGTGTCCTGTCATCATGATCTCCGTCAGGAGTCAACGTTCAGACATCGAGCGAGGTTTTTGGTGTGGCGCAGATGACTATTTTACCAAGCCTCTTGAAATGGATGTTCTGCTTGAGAAGATTGATGAATTAGCAACTCGAACTGTTTAGGAATGGGGTAATTCAAAACCTATAGGAGGTCTAAAGGAAGAATGATTGAAGATTATTGAAGATGTTGGATAAATTTGAACGCGAATACTTGCTCCGTATGCTGAAACAGAGCAGCTATAACCCAGGCCGCTTGCCTGAGTGACGTCAATCGCAGAACTTTCCATCCACTTCTTAATCGGTACAAAATGGATTCAGATTTCCGGCGTAAGAATTTCTAAGCATTAATACTGGACGAGGAGAAATGCCTGAAACGGTTAATCTGTAGGAAGGACAATTTACAATGGGACACAACTGACATAGAAAGGAGGTGAGAAAACATGTTCGGATGGTTTAGAAAAAAAACGGTGGACCCGGTCTGCCTTATGCAGGTGGATCAGAAAAAGGCGGCAGCCAGCAGTGAGTACAAAGGTGAAACCTATTATTTTTGTGCGATTGGCTGCAAAGAAGCGTTCGATGACGAACCGGAACAATTTCTTGAAAAACAATCTGATAGTTAATCCATAAATTTGTGGTGACAATAATGAAGGAAATCACTGCGTATGTTCAAAAAAAGTATCTTGAACGACTGGTGCAGGCACTCGTAAGTGCTCAATTCGGCAAATTGTCATTTACCAGTATTTCAACTTTGGGAAGCAAATCGGAATTGAAAAGAGCCAATTATTCCATTGAGTTCGCTCGAAGATACTCAAAGATGGTGAAGGTCGAATTGACATGTCAAGAAAAAGATGTCCAGGAAGTTGTTGAAATCATCCGGAAGCATGCGTGCATCTATCAACATGAAGATGGAATTATCTTTGGCGTTCCGGTGAAGCAGGCTGTAAGAATTCGTACCGATGAAAAAGGAAAGCAGATATTACAAATTTAAGAGGACGATTCTCTACTCTACTTTCTTAAGCTGAAAAGATAATACTTCAGAAGTCTGTAAACGTATGAGTGAAAGGATATTATGATGAAAGAAAATTATAAGTAGTAATAAAAGGGATAATAATTTTTATACTTTTATTAGGAGGCATGGGCATTGCAAAGAATAACAAGGAGGAGGGACAATCAACGAAAGAAAAAAAGAAATTGAGTATTGTTGCACAAGTGCGAGCAGAAATTGTTCCGAAAGATGGACAGGAGACGAGTTATGGAATCCCTCTATCTTTGAAGAATACTGAAAAGTTTGAACGTTATTACGAAAACATAAATTTGACACTTGAGCAAGAGAAAATTAAGGATAATGCTTTATCTACAATACCTGCCACTTGTTGCCCAGATAAACCAATGTCAACTTGTTGCTGTACATGCAATCTCGCAAAGAGTGTCTGGGGTCTGTCAAACTATTTGATAAAAGAGAAAAATTACGATACCAAAGAAGTAAGAGAGGCGGCATTACAGTGGCTCCGTTTTATAAGACCGGGGTATTACATAGCAGAAGAACTGAAGAATAGTGGACTTGAATTGAGTTCAGTAGGTTTAACACCGGAAAAGCCATCCTGTTACACTCGACGTTGTAATTTGCCGTTTAAAGAAGGTGGCTGTGGTGGGATGAATTAGAGGAAGGACATGGGGGAAATAATATTTAATGCTCATCCGTGATTGGAACGAAGTTGTGACAATTTCAGTCGCACCATATCCTTTTGAGACAGCTTGAGAACCATTCGAAGGCACTATGGATATGCCATTTATTATTGAGGTTGAGAAATGACCACTTTCGCCAAATCGGACACTTCATTTCTTGAGAGTGTCGACCTGATGTTCGACCGTACGGTGAAACTCCTAGACCTACCGGAGGGATTGGGGGATCAAATTAAAGCATGTAATTCCGTTTTTCAGGTGCGGTTTCCCGTTAAGCTTAACGGTCGTATAGAAATCATTATGGGATGGCGGGCTGTTCATGGTGAGCACCGTCTTCCGGTGAAGGGGGACTTCGCTACGCGCCTGACATTAATCAGGAAGAAGTTGAAGCGTTAGCTGCTTTGATGACATATAAATGTGCCGTTGTCGATGTTCCCTATGGTGGGTCAAAGGGTGCGCTTATGATTGATCCTAAACGCTACAATGAAGAACAGCTGGAGCAAATCACACGAAGGTTTGTCCGGGAACTTGCAAAGCGAGGTTACATAAGTCCGAGCACCAACGTACTGGCTCCAGACATAGGAACAGGAGGCCGTGAAATGGCCTGGATCGCTGATACATATAGACAGCTTTATCCCACGGATATAAACCATATTGCGGCAGTCACAGGGAAACCCGTTTCCCAGGGAGGGATCAGAGGACGGGTAGAGGCGACCGGTCGCGGTGTGCAATATGCTTTGCGAGAATTCTTCCGTCATCCGGAAGATGTGCGAATGGCCAACTTGGGGGGAGATCTGGAAGGTAAGGAAATGGTTATTCAGGGGCTGGGTAATGTCGGTTATCATGCTGCAAAATTCCTGCAAGAAGAAGATGGGGCAAAGGTCATTGCAGTCATTGAGCGGGATGGGGCCGTGTTAAACGAGAGTGGGCTGAACATCGAAAACTTGACGGAGTTCCTGAGGGACAAAGGGGGTGTGAAAGGCTTCCCGGATGGCATGTTTATCAAGAATGGGGTATCAGTTCTTGAATCGAAATGTGATTTACTTATTCCTGCTGCACTTGAATCTCAGATTACTGCTTCAAATGCGGGTCGTGTTCAATCGTCTTTAGTAGTTGAAGCTGCCAATGGACCTGTAAGTTATGCAGCAGATGAAATGCTCAGGGAAAGAGGGGTCGTTATCCTCCCGGACATTTATATGAACGCGGGTGGGGTCACAGTCTCCTATTTTGAATGGATTAAGAATTTATCGCATATTCGTTTTGGGCGATTGGAACGCCGTTTTGATGAATTAAAAGGTCAGCAGATCATTGACGTGTTAGAAACTACGTTCAATAAGCGGGTACCAGAACAGAAAAAAAAGGATCTAATTGCTGGCGCCAGAGAGGCGGACCCGGTACGGTCTGGGTTGGATGAAACCATGAGAATCGCTTATCAGGAAATACGAGAAGTTTTGCACTCAAGAAAGGAGGTTCCCGATTTTCGAACTGCCGCTTATGTTGTGGCTATTGAAAAAATTGCCCGAAGCTATATTGAAATGGGAATTTGAGAGCTTGAATAGAACCTCATGATACACCGAAGAACTTAAAACTCAAATGCCAATGCCTCATAAGGAGAAAAAATCGGACTTAAATATTATGACTAGGTAGGTAAGCACGGCAATATTCCCACAAGTTCCTGCAGCAGTATTCGACGGTGGCAAAAAGCGAGCTGAGGCCAGGAGCACTTTGTATAATAGTTATCACTTTTGGTGTAGACTATTCTTCGATCAGAAGTTCATTTCCTGCTACTTTCTCTAATGTGTCACCAAGTTAAGTTATTGTGAAATAGACAGTTTGCCACACATGTTTTTCATGGCATGCTTCTTGAGGATATTTGATTTGGAAAACAGCAGAGACCAATAGGTATGTTGGGAAATGATAGGAGTGTTCCTACTCATTTGATTCTTCCTCGCACCGCTGTTTGGCAAATTGTCCGTCCGGGTTGGCTCGGACCGCTCTTAATGATCGGCTTGTAGTCGCCTTTTTGATAGATGGGGAAAGATGGTGAAGGAACTTTGTAATTTCCGACTGAAAATAGTAATTGGCTTCAGGTCAGTCTATTAGTAACTCTATCATAGAGCATAGTTAATAATTGAAAGGAGAGTATTGATGAAACGATTAACCTTGGCAGCTTTAACCACAATTCTTCTGATCCTTGCCGTGGTCGCGATGGCGCAGGAAAGGAAAATGGACCGGAGAAAGCATGTGCAAATGATGGAGATGATGAGGGATTCTACGATGGTGAACATGATGATGGAGCACATGGCTAAAGACAACCACATGCGCGAGATGATGATGCAGAAGATGATGCAATCCGCTAAGGGGGACGAGGCCAAGATGATGGCCATGTGCAAAGCCATGATTGAAGATAAGGACGTGCATTCGAGAATGATGAAAATGATGGACGGTGAAAAACAAACTGCTGAAAGCGCAGCAGCTAATGAGATACTCATCAAGTTCAAACCGGATGTGAAAGATGGGCAAATCGAATCCATGGCTTCGGAAGTCGGATTGGAGCAGGTGAAAGTGATTAAGGAGCTGAACTTGCGTGTGTTTGAAATCACTTCAGGAAAGAGTGTGGATGAAGTAATTGAGCACTGTAGGAAAGAGCCGTTTGTGGAGTATGCTGAACCGAATCTGACGTATAAGGCCATGAAGAAATAACGTTTATTTAGAACAAACTTCCTGATATTTAGCGTCGAATAATTTGGGGCATGATGCGCCGGGGCACGTTTTTGTGCACGAACACCGCGACGTCATGCTGCTCTTTGTCCGTTCTTTTCGTGAAGGCACATGGCGCCGACTGCTCATCATGCCGCTGCTCGTCATGAGCGGTTTGCTGGTTTATGTCGTTGATAAAGGCGGCAGTCTGGTGTTTGAATACGGCATGGGTGTGAAAGCGATTTCCGAAGAACCAGAGCTTGAAACGAACGGCCATGAACATGACAACCGTACAGAGAGCCAAATTCATGATAGTCACAGCTCAACGCCTGATTCAAACATCAAATCAGGAGATTCGGACGAGAAATGACCACGTGCATTAAATGCAATTTAAAGCGATCTCCTGCAGCGAGCCTACAATTATGATTAGACTTCATTCTCTTCTACTGTTGAATCATTGCGAGAACAAGGACTCTCAGACTTCGTTTGGTAATTTCTTGAAATTTGGGAGTACAATCGTATAAAGTTGTTGAATATTCTACAGTCCTTGTTTAGATTAATACATGCAAAATCCGGAATCGTCAAAACCTCTCATCATTCTGGTCAGTCTGATCGTTATCATCAGTGCACTACATTACTCGACGGATCCCAGTTCAGATTATTTTCATGAAGTCTACAAACTCCTATACTATATCCCAATCATACTGGCTGCTTTTCATTTTGGCATACGAGGCGGGTTAGTTGCATCTCTTGCCATTAGTGTTATCTATTTGCCACACGTGATATTCCAGTGGCGCGGAACGGATTTTGAATTTGCACATAGATTATTAGAGATTATTGTTTTCAATATAATAGCCTACATCGTTGGACGCCTGGCTGAGGGCGAACGCAAGCAGAGAAAGCAGTATGAAAAAAGTGCACTGGAATTGGAGAAATCATACGAAAAACTCAAACAGAAATCTGAAATGCTTTCAGAAGTTGAACAACAACTCCGTCATTCGGAAAGGTTGTCAGTTATGGGAGAATTGGCCGCAAGCCTTGCCCATGAGGTTCGGAATCCCTTGGGTTCTATTAAAGGCGCGGTGGAAATCCTACAAGATGATTACCCCAACGACAATAAGAACTATCGTTTTTTGAAGATTTTAATTAAAGAAGTTAATCGTCTCAACCATGTCATTGAGAATTTTCTGGGTCTGGCTCGACGAAAGTCGTCAGAGATAGATGAGATGAGTCTACAGGATAAAGTGAATTCAGTCATTCAGATTCTCTCCGCTACGGCACGCAAGGAGGGGGTAACAATCGATTGTCACTTACCCCAAGAGCCCATCTATATAAAAGCCGACGAAAACAAATTTCGTCAGGTTTTATTGAATCTACTATTGAATGCTTTGGCAGCGAGCAATGGAGGGGGCAGGATTACCATTGACTCTCGCATTCAGAAACATGAGTCTGCACCTATCATTCTGAATCTCATCGTTTCCGACACTGGCAATGGAATCCCTGAAAGTGAGCTTGAAACAATATTCAAGCCATTCTATACAACTAGAGAACATGGGACTGGTTTAGGCTTACCCATCACCAAGCGCATAACAGAGGAGTACAACTGGACCCTTCAGGTCGAAAGCAAGGTGGGTGAAGGAACTCAGATAACGATTGGTATTCCTTTAAACGAGAAAAAGCATGAAGCAAAGCCGAATTTTACTCATCGATGATGATGAAAGTCTGCTGCAAGTGACCGCACACCAACTGCACCAGGGCGGCTATCATGTAACAACCGCCACGTCTGGCGAGGAAGGCTTGGAGCAATTCAAGCACAATAGTTTCGAAGCAGTCATTACCGATTGGGCGCTTCCGAAGATGAATGGTATTGAGGTGGTAAAGGGGGTAAGGGGGTTCAGTAAAGAAGTTGCGGTCATCATCATCACAGCTTTTGGAACAGTAGAAAATGCTGTTGAGGCTTGTACTCTGGGCGCTGATAACTACTTGACCAAGCCTTTTAGTCGGGAACAGCTTCGATTCGCGCTCGAAAAAGCTTTAAGGTTACGCCATTTACAGGAGGAAAACATAAAGCTCAAGAGTGAGCTGCTGGAAAAATATGACTTCCACAACATTGTGGCTAAAAGCGGTAAGATGGAAGATGTGTTAAAGATGGTTGGCCGGGTAGCCGAAAGCAATGCCACCGTACTAATATTGGGTGAAAGCGGCACCGGAAAAGAGCTGGTGACTAAGGCTATTCATTACAATAGTCCGCGAAAGGATCAAGTGTTTGTCACAGTGAACTGTCCGTCGATTCCAGAAAATCTGCTGGAGAGTGAGCTTTTTGGCCATGTGAGAGGCGCGTTCACTGGTGCCATGAAAGACCGGCGTGGTAAATTTGAACGGGCCGACGGCGGCACGGTGTTTCTGGACGAAATTGGCGACCTCAAACCTGAATTGCAGGCCAAGCTGCTGCGTGTTCTGCAGGAAAAGGAGATTGAGCGCGTCGGTGGCGATAAACCGATCAAAGTCGACATTCGGATTCTGGCGGCTACTAATCAGGATTTAGAAGCTTGTGTAAAGGAGGGGACATTTCGTGAGGACCTGTACTACCGGCTAACTGTGGTGCCCATCATAATTCCTCCACTGAGGGAACGTAAAGAAGAGATTCCATATTTGGTCGACCACTTTTTGCATAAATTTGCCCGAGGCCGACGTTTGCGATTGAGCGAGAAAGCGCGGCAGACCTTGCTCTCTTACGATTGGCCTGGCAATGTGCGGGAATTAGAAAATGCTATGGAACGGGCTGCGATCCTGACGACAACAGATCTTATCGCGCCGGAGGTTTTACCGCCACAACTTAGACCTGAAGCAGTTGATTTTGCCGATGACAATGTTATCCGCATTCCCGACGAAGGCATCTCGTTGGATGAGATTGAACGTCGGTGCCTTCAGATAGCTCTAGAGAAATTCAACGGAAATCAGACACACGCCGCCAAATTTTTGAGTATTCCGAGACATATTTTGTTGTATCGGATGAAGAAGTTGGGGGTCAGCTAAACTTCTTTGGTGCCTGATATGCGCTCAATGAAAGGATTCACCGAACTCTATTACGCTCACAAATCCCTTTCCTAATAATTGAGTGATAGTCTTCATCCAATCGAATAATATTCCACATACGGTTTTTCCCCACCTCATGGGTAATCCTTAGACTATTTGATTTTTAACAACTTAGCTCGTCTTGCAAAACGGCTCGCCTCATGGCATAGACCTTGCATTTATGGGATTCGAAATACCTCGAACTTAAGAGGTATGTTTCACGCATGGAGGTACACAGTCATGATGATCGGCGTCTGGATTCTTTGGATAACGCTCTTGGTTCTAATGGTATGGGGTGTAAGAAGTTTTTTTAGCTATACTGAATCCCATGGAAAGCTCATTGGAAAGCACAATTCCGCATTAGACATCTTACATGAGCGTCTCGTGAGAGGCGAAATTGACGACTATGAATTTGAGGTGCAAAGAAAAATGCTTTCTCAATAAAATCTCTGAATGCCTAATCTATCAAGCAGACTTGTAGGAGGCCTGCTTTTTTTCCCCTGCCATAGTCGAATACTCCACAAACTCAATGTAGATTATTCTTCAATATAGTTTCCTCCAGTCCTTAACTCCCTTTTATTCTTAACTCCCTAATCTTCTAATTATCCATAAACTTAGGACATAGCGCAATTCTGTGGCATGTCTCTTGTATGAGCGTAGTTCCAAGACATTCCTATGGCACCGATAGGGCTGCTTGGATTCAGTATCCTGATAGGAGGGCCGTAAATGATGGATGACAAGAAAGCAAATCGCGATGAATCATCGCTTGAGAGGCAGTTAGAAAAAAACTATTGCTTCGACAACATCATTGGCAAGTCCCTTGCAATGCAGAAAGTTTTTGATTTGATATCGTGCGTTGCTGAATCTGACGCTAACATCGTTATTCTTGGCGAAAGCGGTACAGGTAAAGAGTTGGTAGCACGCAGCATTCATGCTCATAGTAACCGTAATGATAGAGCTTTCGTTCCGGTAAACTGTGGGGCCTTCCCGGACAGCCTCTTTGAAAGCGAATTATTCGGCTATGAAAAGGGCGCGTTCACAGGAGCGTATCGAGGTAAACCGGGTCTCCTTGAATATGCCGATAGTGGCACATTTTTTTTGGACGAAATATGTGAGTTGAGTTTGGCCTTGCAAGTGAAGCTTCTTCGCGTGCTGCAGGACAAGATGGTTCGCAAGGTAGGCGGCACGAAATTCAAAGAAGTAGATGTCAGAATCATATCGGCAGCAAACCGAAACCTGGAGGATGCAGTCGAACAAGGAACTCTGCGTAAGGATTTACACTATCGATTGAACGTAATTTCCATAAGACTTCCCCCATTACGGGACCGAAAGGAAGACATTGCGCTTTTGTGCAATCACTTTATCAATAGTTATTCAAGATTTACACCAAAGAACATTAGCGGCATTTCCATGGACGCTTTGAGTTATTTAAAAAAGTATGATTGGCCTGGAAATGTAAGAGAGCTGGAGAATATCATTGAACGGGCTATAACATTGACAAGCGATGAGCGGATTGGTCCAAAGGATTTACCAGCGAAAATGCTTGATTCAAAAGATGGCCTGATGCAAACGGAGTTTGATATACCATTGAAACAAGCACGGCAGAAGGTTTTGGATAAGTTTGAGGGAAACTATTTGAATTAGGTGTTAGAACGCTTTAACAGCAACATTACCAAGGCCGCACAAGCCAGCGCTATAGATCGCAGAACCTTTCATCGACAAATGAAACGCCACCAAATTATTTCTAATGATAGAAAGTAAAACAATAGAAGGTGGTAAAATGAAAAGTGAACGTGCCACTTACTGTAATTCGAAAGACTCTAAGAGATGACAATGTGAAAACTGTAAGTTTATTAATTGTCATTATCATAAACTCTTGGTTTTGCCTATCGCCGGCTTATCTGCCGGCGCAGGACAATGAGATGAAAATGCGCATCAGCACTATTGTGCTGAAGACTAAGACTTAGGCCAACCAAATATTGACAAAATTGAATAAGGGGGCTGACTTCGCAACCCTGGCTCGACAGCATTCTGGATGGCCAGACAAAGAAAAGACCGGTGACCTCGGTTATTTTGCACCGGGCGAGATGAAGGATGAGTTGGACGTAATTGCTGTGAAACTAGCGGTTGGACAGCATAGCCGTGTCATCGAAACGAGCACAGGCTATTTCATACTCCTGAAAGCAGATGAAAAATCTGCTGTCGAACTTGAACGTCAGATGAGAACAAAAGCGCGCTGGCATATCTTGATGAAAAATGTTGTGACCCTTTACCGTCAAGGACACTATGAAGATGCTCTTCCTGACGCCCAAGAAGCGCTGAGACTTGCAGAAACCACTTTTGGTTCAAACGACCTTACTACCAGCACTAGTGTAGACAATCTCGCGGATATTTACAGCGCCAAAGGTAAGTACGCCGAAGCTGAAATTCTTTACAAACGGGCACTTGCTATTAGAGAGAAAGCTCTTGGCAGCAATCACCGTGATATCGCCCAATCTCTCAACAATTTGGCATTATCATATCAGTCGCATGGCAACTATACTGAAGTTGACTCTCTTTACAAACAAGCCCTTGCAATCCTGGAAAAAATTACTGACTCGGACAATCTTGATTTGGCGGCGGTGCTGAACAATTTTGCGGACTCTTACAGAATGCAGAATAATTATTACGAAGCCGAGCTTTTGCATAAGCGAGCTTTACAAATAAGGAAAGAAAACCTAGGGCCAGTCCATCCCGATATAGCCACATCTCTGAATAATTTGGCCGTACTTTACGAAGACATGGGCCAATACACCGATGCGGAACAATTATATACAGAGACGTTGTCGATGTTTGAGAAAGCTCTTGGACCAGATCATTTAAAGGTAGCAACGACCCTAAACAATCTTGCGGAATGTTATAGAATTCAGGGTAAGTATACCAATGCAAAACCGCTTTACGGCAAAGCATTGGCAATAACGAAGAAGGCATTGGGCCAAGATCACCCCAATTTGGCAATTACACTAAACAATATGGCCTTGTTGTATAAGGCTCAAGGAAATTACGCCGAGGCTGAGCCACTTTACCAGAGAATGCTAAGCATATTTGAGAAAAAACTGGGGCCGGATCATCCCGATGTAGCCACGGCCCTCAATAATTTGGCTCTGCTTCACAAGACTCAGGGAAATTATTTCAAAGCTGAAGAATTTTATAAACAGGCGCTGGCGATTAGAAAAAAAGCTTTTGGCTCAGAGCATTCGGAAGTCGCGGTATCCCTGAACAACCTGGCGGCCCTTTACGAAGAGATAGCGAATTTTACTGAAGCCGAAGCACTTTACTGGCGTTCACTCCAAATAGTTGAAAAGACTGTTGGGCCGAACCACCCGCATGTCTCTGCTGTTTTAAACAATCTTGCCATGCTGTACAAGACTCAAGGTAAGTACAGAGAGGCTGAACCACTTTACCGGAGAGCGCTGCAAATAACTGAGAAGACACTTGGTCCGGAACATCCGTACATGGCAGCATTATTGAGCAATACTGCCGAACTTCACCTTGAAATGGATAATTTAGCAGCGGCGGAATCCCTTTACCATAGAGCGTTGTCGATTATTGAAAGAATCCATGGCTCGGACCATCCTGATATGGTAGCAATATTAGCCAATTTATCAGGGCTTTATAACAAAATGGGTAAGGACGAGGAGGTCAAAGCTGTTGAGGAGCGGCTGCAAAGAATTCTTAAGAAGTATAACTAACTGAAGTATGACTAATTGAATTAATATATAATTGAGAAGAAGTAAAATAGTTTAACTTTTACCCAATGGAGGAATAAATGAAGACTTTACTAACCTCGATCGCTGTCTTTGTCACTTTCGTCTTAGTTTTTGCTTGCGGCGAAAAGGAGCAAATGAAAACTGAGAAAAAGCAAACCATGGAATCCCACGAAGGACATTCAATGGAAACAGAGATGGCTGCAAATATGGTTGTAGATCCAGTATGCGGCATGAAAATAAAGAAAGCGGATGCCGCGGCTACTGTCAAGTATCAGGGGAAAACATACTATTTTTGTATGGAGTCAGACAAGAACGCTTTCGAGGGAGAACCTGAAAAGTATATCGTTCAAAATTGAAAAACCGAGAAGATGACTTTAAACCAACAAAAGGAAAAATAACAATGGGAAAGACATTTGCAGCATTCGTAGCGTGTTTGACCGCCGTCTTGATGATCTTTGGGGTCACCAGCCTTTCTGTTGCCCAGGAAGCGAAAAAGGGTCATTCTCATGCCAATGCAGAAATGCATGGCGGTACCGTGGCTATGACGAAACAGCATCACTTTGAAGTCGTGTTTAAGCCAGAGGCTATACAGCTCTACCTTTATGATGGTCATCAAAAGCCAGTGTCTGCAAAGGGCGTGAAAGGTGAAGTTACTTTGAAATTCAA
Source organism: Nitrosomonas sp. (assembly GCA_021774155.1). GTDB lineage: Bacteria > Pseudomonadota > Gammaproteobacteria > Burkholderiales > Nitrosomonadaceae > Nitrosomonas. Next base: position 2,823 of record JAJFJH010000245.1, on the reverse strand, counting down.
GGATGGGAAGCCTCAGACACTTTCGCTGGAATACGCCGCCATGCAACAAGAAATGGAGGATGAGCATAAGGGCATGATGCATGACGGAAACAAAGAGATGCGGCATGAAAAGATGAAAGACGAGCGCATGAAACACAAGGAAAGTGCTGAAAAAGATCACCATAACGAAGGTAAGATTGACCACGATGGCATGTTGGCTATGGATTACCTGCAGACAAAAGTTGACCTGATCAAGGTTGAGGCTGGCGCTATGAAAGCGGTGTTCAACCTGAAGGGGTTGCCAAACGAAAAGGAGACCAGTGCTACCTTCACGGAGACATTCAACGGTTTTTCCGTCAAGATGGAATCGAATGAAAATGGCCATGATGACAATGGCGCCCATAAACATTGATTTTGTCATCGCTGAGTGCTAGGGTAAATGCTGATCTTTTTCCTCGTAGTATTGTGTTCTGCCGGAAGAAGATCAGCTTTACCGAATAATGAGCTTGGAGAGGAAATTGGAAAAGGAGAACCTTCGCTTGAATCAGGATCTGGAGCGTCGCACGTTCCTCAAGGTCCTGATTATGGCCCTGAATGCTTTGATTACGGTTGCCTTGGCTGTTCCGGGTTTGGGTTATATTTTGACACCTCTGTTTCGCAAGGATGAACAAACCTGGGTGAAGGTTGGTCGAGTAGAGGATTCGCCGCAGGGTTCTTTTACAAAGGCTGTTTTTCGTTATATTAGCGCTTCCGGTTACGTGCGTGAAGAAAAGAGTGCTTTCGTTTGGATGAGGCAAGAGGAGGATGGGCAATTGACGGCGTTTTCACCAAAGTGTACCCACATGGGATGTAATGTTTCATGGAGCGGCAGAAACGACCGTTTTGAGTGTCCCTGTCATGGCGGCATGTATGATGAGCGCGGCAATGTAATTGATGGCCCGCCACCCAGGCCACTGCAGCGTTTCGAGACCAAGGTGGAGAACGACAGCATTTTTGTGAAGAGAACAGAGGATGGCTGAGACAAGGAAAACCAAAGAGCGCCAGGGGATTTCTTCAAAGGTACAAGAATTTTTGGCAGAACCCATACCCGTAGGAGTGGGATGGAGGCATGTGTTTGGCTCGGTTCTGTTGTTGTTTGTGGCGGTGCAGTTGCTTACAGGCGTGTTGCTGGCGCTGGTCTATTCACCATCCACAATCGCGGCCTACGAGAGTGTGCGGTACATCGACAACCATGTAGTTTTCGGCGCTTTCATTCGCGGCTTGCACCACTGGACCGCCAGTGCTTTCGTGATTGTGCTTGTTGTGCACATGCTCCGCGCCTTCTTGTACGCAGCGTACAAAAGCCCCCGGCGCGGCACCTGGGTTGCCGGCGTGAGCTTGCTTGTGGTAGTGCTCGGATTTGCTTTCACCGGTTATTTGCTGCCGTGGGATATGAAGGCCTACTTTGCGACCCGCGTCGGCATTGAAGTCGGAGCGTCGGCGCCCGTGCTCGGTTCTATGATCGCCAAGCTGATACAAGGCGGCAGCGAATTGGGTGAGCTGACGCTGACTCGCTTTTATGCACTGCATGTCATCGTACTGCCGCTTATTTTATTCTTGATTCTGGGCATTCACCTGTACTATGTCAGGATGCTCAAGATCACCCCGCCGTGGAAGCGGAATGACGAGCCGGTGCACTACGAAGAAACATTTTATCCCAAACAACTTGCCCGCGATCAGATTGCCGTTGCAGCGGTTTTTCTGGTTGTCGCGTGGATCGCCTTCAAAGCAGGCGCGCCACTGGAAGCCAAAGCAGACCCAACGACGACGACCTATGTTCCCCGGCCCGACTGGTATTTTTACGGCTTGTACCAACTGCTGCGCATTTTTCAGGGACCTTTTGAAATTGTGGGCACCGTGATTTTGCCGACGCTCTTTTTTCTGGCTTTGTTTGGCTTGCCCTTCATAGACAAGAGTCCGGAGCGTGCTTTGGGTAAACGCAGGTTCGCGGTCATGAGCGGCCTGTTCACCTTTCTGGTCATCCTAGTTCTGACTGTTTGGGGTGGTTTTGAAAGTGCGCGCGAGGTGGCCGGGGCAAAGACGCGCGCTGCTGAACTAACTGTTGTAAGCCAGCCTGATATGCGAGCCGCGGACCCGGTGGCGGGCCGAAAACTGTTCGAGAGCCTGCGCTGTGCGAGCTGTCACAGCGGTGCTTCCCATGGCGTGAACATCCCGCCGGGACTCGAGTTCACGGGAAGCAAGTTTCAAAGTGACTGGTTGCAGCAGTATTTGCGCGAGCCGTACCGAATGCGTTGGGCCGACACCAATTTGCGCCCTGTCGATCGCATGCCGGATTTCAACCTCACCGAAGAAGAGTCTGTAAACATCGCTGCCATTTTGATGCAGAAAAAAGATGCGCAACGCATCGGCGAAACCGGCATCGACTGGGCCGACTCAGACTCGACCGCCATTGCAAACGGAAAACAGCTCGTTGCGGAATACGCTTGTACTGGATGTCACGTAATCGGAGAAAAGGGAGTCAACCTCGGACCTGCCCTGAATCGTGTTGGCAGCAAACTACAACCAGATTACATCTTTCGCCTTGTTCTGGCTCCCGCAGAAGTGATCCCGGATACGCCCATGAAAGACAATCAACTCTGGGAAGACGAGGCTGAAACGATTGTGCGTTATTTGAATACATTAAGATGATAAGAGATAAAGAAAGCGATGAAAAGTCTGTTAAATATAAAAAATGTTGTTATCCATTTAATCCCAAGCGCAGGAAAACAGATTGCCGGCCATCATCAATCTGGCATTGTTGATCAGTGCAATTCATTTTATCACGTACAATCAGGAGCAGGTAGA
>JAJFJH010000244.1 GCA_021774155.1 Nitrosomonas sp. | reverse complement strand
GAGTATCATTGACTATCTGGCTTTTTACAATGGGAAGCGCTCGCACTCAAAATTAGGCTACCAATCACCGATGGAATTTGAGCATCTATTTTATAGAAAGACTGCTTAAAAAAGTGTCCGGTTTTAGTTGACCATTACAATGCTCACTGCGCGAGGAAATGATATTGATAGAATTGTTGGGCTTGAGATGGGTGCTGATGACTACCTACCAAAACCTTGCAATCCTCGTGAATTGGTGGCTAGACTGAGAGCAATCTTGCGACGAACTCAATCATCCCAACTTACATATAATGTGGCGCATCCGTGGGATATTCTTCGCGCCGGAAACATTGAAATTCATCCTGAATCCCGTCAGGTACTCCATTCAGAAAAAATGCTCGAGCTGACCAGTACAGAGTACAACATTCTGGAAGTGCTGGTGCGAGAAGCAGGCCATGTGATCACAAAGGAAGCGCTATCGGAAAGAGCGTTGGGCAGAAAATTAACACGCTATGATCGCAGCATTGATATGCATGTAAGCAATCTGCGACGTAAGTTTGGAACTGATTCAAATGGGCAAACGCTTATCCAAACTGTGCGTGGCATCGGTTATCAGTTAATAAGGAAACAGTAATGGGGCGCTTATTTTGGAAAATCTTTTTCTGGTTTTGGTTGACTATGATCTTGATAACGCTGGGTATAGCCTGGGGTATGGCACAGTATTTTCAACAGGCAGGAACGCCATCAGATCGACCGTTTGTCAGACCCGTCTTACTCCAAATAAAAGCGGTGACTGCGGTACTGGCGCATAGTGGAGAATCCGCAGCCAAAGTATTGCTAGAAGAAATAGCGAATGACTCACGTTTGCAAATCTTTGTGATTGATGAGCAAGGTGCTGAACTCCTTGGAAGAACGGTAACTAGGTTTATGAATACGAAACACCTCAGGCAGGAAGACGGTACAGAAATTGATAGGTTTGCGACAGAACGTACAGTGGTTTCTCCCACAGGTGATCATTACCGGGTTATGGCCAAAGTACCTGATAGGCACAGAGCATTTGCATCTTTGCACCGCAGCACACCCTTCGGATTGACGCAGCCATTTCATCGGGATCCATGGCTTTTATCTATTCGATTAGGCATAGCAGTTTTCCTGAGTGGCTTGGTTTGTTTTTGGCTGGCTTGGTATCTGGCCAGCCCAGTTCGTCGCTTACGTGAGGCAAATCGCCGGTTTTCAGAGGGTGAGCTTGACGTTCGAGTTGGTAAGACGATGGGGCAACGGCGTGACGAAATTGCAGATTTAGGCCACGATTTTGATCGTATGGCTGAACGTTTGCAAGCCTTGATCTTGACCCAACAGCAGTTACTCAGCGATGTTTCTCATGAACTCCGCTCACCCTTGGCACGGCTCCAGGTAGCATTAGGCTTGGCGCGGAAAAAGATCGGCACGTATGCAGAGAAGGATCTAGATCGAATCGAACAGGAAGCTAATCGTCTGGACAGCTTGGTGGGACAAATACTGACGTTGGCTAGACTGGAAATTCTTGAGCCAGACGTGTTGGAGGATTATATCGACATTACTGAATTGCTGAGAACCATCATCGAAGCTGTTGAATTCGAAGCGGCAGATAGTAATCGTCATGTTCACCTCGTTAGTAAAACTACATGCATCGTTCAAGCTAACACCGAGTTGTTACATCGTGCGTTAGAAAATATTATCCGCAATGCGGTGCATTACACCGAAGAAAAAACAATTATAGAAGTGAGCATTCAGGATAGCGTTGAACAAAAAGGCTGGATTGATATGTCTGTGTGTGACCATGGCACAGGGATACCAGAAGAAAAATTGCCGATTCTTTTTGAGCCTTTTGTCCGCTTGTCTGAGGCCAGAGAGCGTAGTGGTGGTTACGGTTTGGGGCTGGCTATTGCTGAACGTGCTATTCGTTTACATGGTGGTCATGTATCTGCAAGTAATCGTGCTGGCGGCGGGTTGTGTGTTTGCGTACAACTTCCATTGAGAAACTGTTGAGAATTTTTCCTTGTTATCAAAATCTTAGTGAGAGTAACTTATGACTTATGATTTGCTTAAGCTTACCCATATCATTGGCTCTGTCTTGATCGGTGCTGGTTTGATTGGCGTTTGGATAAGCGATTTGCGATCACGTCAATCGCGTGAGTTGGTACGTTTCTCAGAGTCTGTACGCAACATTGCGGTTTTTTATGATGGCGTAGTTATTCCGGGAGCCATTTTGCTACTTATCTCCGGCACATGGATGATTGTTAGTTTTTACGGTGGTTGGCACTTTATTTTTACGCCATGGCTTGCGGGTATGGTTTCCCTATTTGCTTTTGAGTTCATCGAGGGCAATACCATTACTCGCCTCTATTTCGTGCGTTTGCGCCGTTTGACTCAAGAAGCACTACTGGTTGGTGTATTTACGCCTGAATTAAACAAAGCACGAGCTGAGAATGTGCCAACGTTTACACACTTTCTCGATTTGCCAATGTTGTTCTTGATCATTACCTTGGGCGTGCTTAAGCCAAACACTTGGAGCACTTTCTTCATTGGCTCCCTAATGGCCATCACAATCGCCATTGTCTTGACAATATTCATTCCTCGCCTTTATCCGTGGACTACAAAGCAATAGGTGTTTTATGAATCCGGCATGCTTGATTATAGGCTTTACAAAACTTTACGCTCTTGTGACCCGAATTTACAGATAGTTTGCTCATACTTGTAACAAGTGGCGAGGGCTGAATTAACTCTATTAAAACCACTTACAAGAGAAACTATCAAAATTAATCTGGAGAATAAACATGAGCATAAATTATTCAAATTTCAAACAAAGTATCGCTGTATTTTTTACGGCTTTGCTACTATCAAGTGCGGCACACGCAATGCAACCAATAGGAGGCGGATTCATTGGAATGAATCAAAATAATAATGCTTTTGGTTCATTAGGTAGAGTCCACTCAAAAAAAGCAACCCATTGATTATTGGTATTTATTTTTCTTTCTGTGGTATAATAATGCAAGCAAAACAACGAGATAACTCAAAAAAGCTTGCACATGATCACATACAAAAGCCAAAAGCAACTCACCTT
>JAJFJH010000243.1 GCA_021774155.1 Nitrosomonas sp. | reverse complement strand
CCCATTGAATGACAATATCGAAATTAGGGGTGGTGTGGTCAGTGGTTGGGATGCTCACTTTAAGCAGCCTGCTAATTTCTTGGGTAGTGTGTCCTATACCACAGATAACGAACAAACTTCTATAACCGGCGCATTAATCACTGGTGACGTTAACACTTCCGCTATTGGTAGTAACAATCATAACCGTACGATGTACAGTGTTGTGTTAGAACATGACGTAACTGAAAAATTACACTATGTATTACAACACGATTTGGGTATTGAGCAAAGTTCTTCGACTAACCAATCTTCCAAATGGTACGGTCTTAACCAGTATTTGTTCTATGACGTCACACACGACTTAGGTGCTGGTATACGCATGGAATGGTTCCGTGATGAAGACGGCGCCAGGGTTCAGGGAAATGGCCTCAGTGAAAACTATATTGGTGTGACGGGTGGTTTAAACTACAGACCCATTGCTGGTTTCACTTTACGGCCTGAAGTTAGATATGACGTTTCGACAAATAATAAAGCCTATGACGGCGGCACAGATGATGATCAATTCTTAGCATCTATCAGCGGCATCTTCCGTTTCTAATCGGCCGACTATTTAATAATCAGTCATTTAAGTGCTTATGTGATTTAATATCATATAAGCATTTTCCTTACATAAACCTCCGTTACAACTCCCGCCTTACTTTCACCGCATAATTCATCACGCATGACCATTTCAACGCATCATAAGAGGCCGTGTCCTTGTGGTTCAAAGAATGATTACATCCAATGTTGCGGTCAGTACATTGAAGCCAATGAATTGCCTGAATATCCTGAGCAATTAATGCGTTCACGCTATACTGCTTATGCATTTAACAATGCTGAATATTTGAAGAAAACATGGCATAAACGTACGTGCCCTGCTCAATTGCAACTGGATACTGAAATCAAGTGGCTAAGTCTAGAGATCATTGACACTCAAAATGATCAGAATGATGATGAGGGCTGGGTAGATTTTGCCGCGAAATTCAAACATGGTGTACGCTTACTATCGTTACATGAACGCAGTCGTTTTTTACGTGAAAATGGCCAATGGCTTTATGTAGATGGCGAAATTTCCCGGCAGCCCCTCATGGGAAAAGCCAGTCGTAATTCACCATGCCCATGTGGAAGCGGGAAAAAATTCAAGCACTGTTGTATTGATTAACCACAATATCTGATCAACACAACATTTGATAAAAACCTAATCGGTGAAGAATTCTTTTGCTTTATCCATCCATGATTTGGCGCGTGGACTGTGACGTGAATGATCTTTCTGGCTAATACCCTCTAGCTCTTCAAGCAATTCTTTTTGACGTGATGTCAGTTTAACCGGGGTTTCCACGGCAACATGACATAACAAATCACCATGATTGTTACTACGCACCCCTTTGACACCTTTGCCTCGCAAACGAAAAATTTTGCCTGTTTGAGTTTCAGCTGACACTTTGATTTTGGCATAGCCTTCAAGTGTTGGTATTTCAATCTCGCCACCCAGCGCTGCTTTTGTGAAACTAATAGGAATTTCGCAATGCAAGTCATTGCCATCACGCTGAAAAACTGCATGACTAGCAAGTTGAACCACCACGTAAAGATCGCCTGCTGGTCCACCATTCGCACCCGCCTCACCCTCACCCGTTAAACGAATGCGATCACCATCATCTACACCGGCAGGGATTTTTACAGACAGTGTTTTATTTCGTTTAATCCGCCCAGTACCATTACATGGAGAACAGGGGTTTGATATGACCTTGCCATTCCCCTGGCATTTCGGGCAAGTCTGCTGAATGGAGAAAAAACCTTGCTGCATTCTCACCTGACCATGACCATTACAAGTGGTACATGTTTTGGCCGACGAACCAGGTTTTGCACCATCGCCATGACAAGTATCACAAGTTTCCATGGCGGGAATGCGAAATTTTTTCTCTGTACCACGTGCGGCTTGTTCAAGTGTGATCTCTAGGTTATAGCGTAAATCTGAACCACGATGCACATTGGATCTACCACCGCCACGCCCCCCAAAGATATCACCAAAAATATCACTAAATGCATCACCAAATCCTTGCGCACTAGCCCCACCACCTGCACTAGAATCTACGCCAGCATGACCATATTGATCATAGGCCGCACGTTTATTTGCATCGGTTAATATTTCGTAAGCTTCTTTGGCTTCTTTAAATAAAGCCTCAGATTCCGCATTACCTGAATTGCGATCTGGGTGATGTTTCATCGCCAACTTGCGATAGGCTTTTTTGATTTCAGTTTCCTCAGCTCCACGACTGACGCCAAGTACTTCATAATAATCGCGTTTACTCATATTTATTTCCTACCACCATCACGTAAATAACAACCCATTCATAGAAACACATCAAAAACAAATAAATACCAAAGCGCAGAGCGCGTAGAGCGTCATATTGACCATCCCTCACGCCTCTGCGCTTTGACACCGCTCAAAGAAAAAGTTACTTCTTCTCTTTATCTTTGTCCTTCACTTCTTCAAATTCCGCATCAACCACCTCGCCTTCTACAGACTTTTCACCCTTATCAGAAGATTGCTCAGCACCACCATCGGCCTGAGGTTGACCTTCTTTTGCTTGATCTTGTTGATACATTTTCTCCGCGAGTTTATGCGAAGCTTCCGTTAATGCAGTTGTCTTGGCATCAATGGTTTCTTTCTCGTTGCTCTTCAGCGCTTCTTCCGCATCTTGTAAAGCCGATTCGATATTGGCCTTTTCATCTGCATCTAGCTTGTCACCATTCTCTGCCAATGTTTTCTTGACTGAATGAATCATGGCATCACATTGATTACGACTAGAAACCAATTCAAATGCTTTGTGATCCTCCTCAGCATTCGCTTCTGCATCTTTTACCATGCGGTCGACTTCTTCATCCGACAAACCTGAGCTAGCTTGGATTTTAATTTTATTTTCCTTGCCAGTCGCTTTGTCTTTAGCAGATACATGCAAAATACCGTTGGCATCAATATCAAACGTGACTTCAATTTGTGGCATACCGCGCTGCGATGCAGGAATATCAGTCAGATTAAATTGACCTAGACTCTTATTGCCCGATGCCATTTCCCGTTCACCTTGTAACACATGAATAGTCACGGCTGTTTGATTATCTTCAGCGGTTGAGAATGTTTGCTGTGCTTTAGTCGGTACGGTTGTGTTTTTCTGAATAAGCTTGGTCATAACACCACCCATGGTCTCAATACCCAAAGACAGCGGCGTCACATCCAACAGCAACACATCCTTAACATCGCCTCGCAACACACCACCCTGAATAGCAGCACCCACAGCAACCGCTTCATCGGGATTCACGTCCTTACGCGGTTCTTTACCAAAAATCTCCTGAACTTTCTCTTGGACTTTAGGCATCCGTATTTGTCCGCCAACCAAAATCACGTCATCAATTTCTGATGCGGCAATACCTGCGTCTGCCAACGCAACGCGGCAAGGCTGCACGGTACGCTCAATTAATTCTTCGACCAAACTTTCCAATTTAGCGCGAGTAATTTTAACCGCCAAGTGCTTGGGCCCTGATGCGTCCGCCGTCACATAAGGTAGATTCACTTCCGTCTGTTGGCTGGATGACAGTTCGATTTTTGCTTTTTCTGCGGCGTCTTTTAGACGTTGCAGTGCAAGCATATCGTTCTTCAGATCAATACCAGTGTCTTTCTTAAACTCACCCACCAAATATTCAATCACACGCAAATCAAAATCTTCACCACCCAGGAAAGTATCGCCATTGGTCGCCAACACTTCAAACTGGTGCTCACCCTCTACCTCAGCGATTTCAATAATGGAAATATCAAAAGTACCTCCGCCCAAGTCATAGACAGCAATCTTACGATCACCTTCCTTTTTATCCATACCAAATGCTAAAGCAGCAGCCGTTGGCTCATTAATGATTCGCTTAACGTCTAAACCAGCAATTCGTCCAGCATCTTTAGTTGCTTGACGCTGTGAGTCGTTAAAATAAGCAGGTACAGTGATCGTCGCTTCTGTCACTGGTTCGCCCAAATAATCCTCAGCCGTCTTTTTCATTTTCATCAATACTTGCGCCGAAACTTCTGGTGGTGCTATTTTTTTACCACGCACCTCAACCCAGGCATCATTATTGTCGGCTTTCACAATGGAGTAAGGTACCATCTTGATATCTTTTTGCACCATTTCTTCATCAAAACGACGACCAATCAATCGCTTGATAGCAAACAATGTATTTTTTGGGTTTGTAACGGCT
>JAJFJH010000242.1 GCA_021774155.1 Nitrosomonas sp. | reverse complement strand
TGCAGAACTTGCTTATATTGAGACAAATGAAGATGAAGCCAGCGCGGCTTTGACTCAGTTAACGGATATTTTTGATCTCATTGAACAAATGCAAGCTGTCGACACCTCAGCGGTTGAACCCATGTCTCACGCGCAAGATGTTACCCAGCGATTACGCAGTGATGACGTGACCGAATCTGATCAACGCGAACTATTTCAATCGATTGCACCACAGGTGGAAGAAGGACTTTATCTCGTGCCTAAAGTGATCGAATGAAGCTAAAGCTTGATGCAAGCATAATACGCAATTTTTTATACCATCTGATTAATTAATATGTTTAACGCCAGCCTTAAGCAGCTTTCCACGCAGCTTGCAGAAAAAAAGATTTCCAGTGTCGAATTGACCGGGGAATTCCTCAAACGCATAAAAACCCAGAATCCAAATTACAACGCCTTTATCACCGTCAATGCAGACATGAGTCTTGCGCAGGCCGAAGCCGCCGATGAGATGATTGCTGCGGGTAATGCCAGCCCATTAACCGGCATTCCCTTTGCCCAAAAAGACATTTTTTGTGCCAAAGGCTGGTTAACTACTTGCGGCTCCAAAATGCTTTCGAATTTTATCTCGCCATATGATGCTGGTGTGATTGAACGTTTTAATCAGGCCGGCGCGATTAATATTGGCAAAACTAATATGGATGAATTCGCCATGGGGTCGAGTAATGAGACCTCATTTTATGGGCCGGTTAGAAACCCATGGGATGTGGCCGCTGTACCGGGTGGTAGTTCCGGTGGTTCGGCTTGTGCTGTGGCAGCACGGTTGGCACCAGGTGCGACGGGTACAGACACCGGTGGATCGATTCGTCAACCTGCTGCATTGTGTGGTATCTCAGGTATAAAGCCCACTTATGGATTAGTGTCGCGTTATGGCATGATCGCCTTTGCGTCCAGTTTGGATCAAGGCGGACCCATGGCCAAATCATCAGAAGATTTAGCCATGATGCTCAATGTTATGGTGGGTCATGATCAACGTGATTCAACTAGCCTAAAGCGTGAGTCAGAAGATTATTTGCGTGATTTAGATCAGCCGCTGGCAGGATTGTGTATTGGTTTGCCCAAAGAATACTTTACCAAGGGCATGAGTCCGGATGTGGAAAAGGCGGTCGAAGCCGCGCTTGAGAAATATCGTAAGATGGGCGCTAAAACCGTAGAAGTATCGCTACCTAATGCGCCGCTTTCTATCCCGGTTTACTATGTGCTGGCGCCCGCTGAAGCGTCCAGCAATCTGTCGCGATTTGACGGTGTTCGCTATGGTTATCGTGCCAAGTCATACAGTGATTTGGATGACATGTATCGCAAAACACGTGCCAAAGGATTTGGTGCCGAAGTGAAGCGCCGTATCTTGATCGGCACCTACGTGTTATCGCATGGTTACTATGACGCCTATTATATTCAAGCGCAGAAAATACGCCGCTTAATCGCGCAAGACTTTATCGATGCTTATAAACAATGCGACATCATCATGGGGCCAACCGCGCCAACCGTGGCTTTTGACCTGGGTGCGAAAAGCAGTGATCCTATTCAAATGTACTTATCCGATATCTACACCAGTGCAGCGAGTTTGGCAGGATTACCTAGCATGTCGATTCCCGTCGGATTTGGTGAAAAAAATCGGCCGGTCGGTTTGCATATCATTGGTAATTATTTTACTGAAGCCCACATGCTCAATGTCGCGCATCAATATCAACAAGAAACAGACTGGCATCTTCGTATGCCTGCTGAATAATTTTGTCGCAAGGAAGGTAGCTTAGTCATGCAATGGGAAATTGTTATTGGAATCGAAACACACGCACAACTTTCAACGCGGTCAAAAATATTTTCTGGCGCGTCAACCGCCTATGGTGCGACCCCAAACACACAAGCTTGTGAAGTTGATTTGGCGTTGCCGGGTGTATTGCCTGTGTTGAATGTAGGTGCTGTCGAGCGCGCCATTAAACTGGGCCTCGCTGTTGAGGGAAAGATTAATTCGCCGTCGATTTTTGCGCGCAAAAACTACTTTTACCCTGATTTACCTAAAGGCTATCAAATCAGCCAGTTTGAATTGCCGATTATTGCGGGTGGTCATCTCAAGATTCAAATCGGTGAGACAGAAAAAACGATCCGCCTGACTCGCGCACATTTGGAAGAAGATGCGGGTAAATCCTTGCATAAAGACTTCCATGGTATGAGCGGGATTGACCTGAATCGTTCCGGTACACCGTTGCTAGAAATTGTCACAGAACCCGACATCCGCAGCAGTGCAGAAGCTGTGGCTTATGCCAAAAAACTGCATTCGTTAGTGCGTTGGATTGGTATTTGTGATGGCAACATGCAGGAAGGCTCATTCCGTTGTGACGCCAATGTTTCTGTGCGACCGAAAGGATCAGACACCCTAGGCACGCGTTGTGAAATAAAAAACCTCAACTCCTTCCGTTTCCTAGAAAAAGCCATCGACTATGAAGCCCGGCGGCAAATTGAGATTATTGAGGATGGTGGAACCATTCAACAAGAAACACGGCTTTACGATGCCGACAAAAATGAAACCCGTACCATGCGTAGCAAAGGTGACGCGCATGATTATCGTTATTTTCCCGATCCTGATTTGTTGCCCGTCGAAATCTCAGATGAATGGATTGAAGGTGTAAAGGCCAACTTGCCAGAGCTTCCCGAAGCAAGACGTGATCGCTATGTGGCCGAATTCGATCTGTCAGACTATGATGCCACTAACCTCACGTCTTCACGCGAACTTGCCGACTACTTTGAAAACACCGTTAAACAAATCCCCGCACAAGTCAAACTCTGCGCTAACTGGGTTATGGGTGAAGTGAGTGGTCGCTTAAACAAAGAAGATATGGAAATCACAGACAGCCCAATTAACCCAGCGCAACTGGCCGCCTTATTGACACGCATCAGTGATAACACCATCTCAGGAAACACTGCCAAAGACGTATTCGACAGCATGTGGCAAGGTGAAAGCGACGGCAACGCCGACGCTATCATCGAAGCCAAAGGATTAAAGCAAATATCCGACAGTGGTGAGATTGAGAAACTGATCGATGACGTGCTGGCAGCGAATGAACAGCAAGTCGCGGATTACCGTAATGGTAAGGAAAAGGCGTTTAATTCGTTGGTAGGACAGGTGATGAAAGCGACGAGAGGCAAAGCTAACCCGGCACAGGTAAATACCATCTTGAAAGAAAAATTATCGTAAATTAGTTGTAGAGCGCCAATAAGCGAAGCGCATCCCACGTAATTTTTTCAAAGAGGCCAAGCATGAAGATTAAAGATCTTTTTGAGCAATGGAACTTGACCGGGTTACAAGTCAAACTACCCATCCTGGAAATGGAATGGAAGCCGTCTGACACCGACAAAGACGCCGCATGGGATCTTTATGTTGAGCTACTCACGCGCATCATCACGCAGCCGTTGTCCGATGAAGATGGCGCAGAACAAACCGCATTAAATAGTATTCATTCCCTATTTAAGATCACCCGGCAAACGCTAAAAACCCATGGGCGCTCCTGCATTGAATTCACCCGAATTGCCGTTATTGTTCTCAATCAAGTTGTGCGGCCTTTTACGGCTAGATGGCATCGCAAAAGCCAGGATGGCGCGTT
>JAJFJH010000241.1 GCA_021774155.1 Nitrosomonas sp. | reverse complement strand
CTCAAACAAAATTATCTAAATATGAACTAATTTTTAGTAACCTTCTAATCTAGATTAATAAAGATATAATAAATCAATCAGTTAATGATTTATTTTTTTACGAGATATATGCAATGCTACTTTCTGAGTAAGCTCTAATTACAAATAAGCCGGATTTTGTGCTTTTGATTGAAACGCCAATAGATAGATAAAGTGATAGATTCAAGAGTCGGATCTTTTTCTCCTTCTTTATTTGCTATAAAACATGCTCAAGAAAATCAAGGTTGTTGATGCGCGTCTAGGCATGTATTTACATAGAATTTGTGGTAAGTGGATAGAGCATCCTTTTTGGATATAATCGTTTAAGCTAGCTTACCAAAGAAGAAGACCTATATACCCTCCTAACCTGTGGTATAGAAGATGTATTAATTGACACCAGTAAGGATCTGGATGTTGAAGTGGTTGAGGCTAATAATGCCGAAGCCAAAGCTCCAGAAGTAGGAGGGCCACCAAAAGAAATCGTTCCTCCTCTCAAAAAAAAGCAAGAGAAAGTTTCGCTTCAGAATGAACTCATTGTCGCAAAACAGATTCATTTACGCTCAAAAGAGACGGTTATATCCATATTTAGTGAAGCACGCATGGGTAACGCACTTGATCTCACAGAAGCTGCGCCATTGGTTGACGAGATTAATGAGTCAATGGAACGTAACTCTGATGCTTTGCTTAGCCTCATTCGTTTAAAAAATATTGATGAATATACTTATTTGCATTCAGTGGCTGTTTGTGTGCTGATGGTTGCCTTGGGTAGACAGCTGGGTATGGAAGGTGATGCCTTAATGCAAGTGGGTATTGCTGGGCTGTTGCATGATGTTGGAAAAATAAGTATTCCAAATGAAGTGCTTAATAAGCCTGGCCTCTTAACAGATGAAGAATACGGCATGATGAAGACGCACCCACAAAAAGGTTGGGAGATCTTGAGTTCATCTTGTAATGTCAGTGAGCAGGTCCTAGACGTTTGCTTGCATCATCATGAGCGTGTTGACGGTAAAGGTTATCCTGATAAGTTGTCGGGTGATGCATTATTTTTCTTTGCACGTATGGGTGCCGTGTGCGATGTGTATGATGCGATTACTTCAGACCGTTGCTATAAGAAAGGTTGGGGGCCTGCTGAAGCAATCAGTAAAATGGCAGCATGGCGTGATGGTCATTTTGATGAAAATATATTTCATGCGTTTGTTAAAACAGTTGGCATCTACCCAAACGGCTCGTTGCTGAAGCTGGAATCTGGACGTTTGGGGGTAGTTGTTGAGCAATCGGAAAAGCTGACTGCACCTTTTATTAAGGTTTTTTTCTCTATTCGTGCGAATGCACATATTCCAACGGAGATAATTGACCTGTCTAAGTCAAAAGAAACTATTGCCAGTATTGAAGACCCATTACTGTGGGGGCTTGATTTAGAAAAAGTTCAAGGTGTTTAACCTTAATTCTGCTTGAAAGTCAATTTCAATACCCATTATTGAAGCGTTTCTTTATCTTTTAATGCTCTGATGATGCGTTGCTTAGCTTCATCGGATAAATGAAAACTATGCTTAACCTGTGAATGATGTGCCGCATGACGAAGAAAGATCAGTTGCCGGGTGAAGTTTTTACAGCTACGACATAATAATAAGTGTATTTTTAATGCCATGTTTTCCCGGAATGATAGTCTCTCATCCATTGCGCGAGAATTAAGCTCGCTGGCTTTTTTGCAACTTAGCATTTGCTTTTTCTCGCCATCATTAATTTCCCCAGTGTTTCTTTAAACAACTGCTTAGAGAAAGTCTGGCACGGTGTATCAGTACCCAAGCATTAGTAGGTGTTATCGAGAAATCCTTACAAATCTCTGCGTTACTCATGTCATGAATTTCTTTTGCCAGAAAGACTTCTGCTTGTTTTGTCTTTAATCCCGAAAGGCAGTGCTGGAAAACTTTCCAGAACTCTTTTTGTTTTAATGCTGATTCAGGGCTGGGGAAAACTTCAGGTTTCTCGATCCACCGCCCATTAGATTTGAAAAATAAATCTACATCATCGGTTTTATCCTGGTTAATTAAGTCACCAATGGCGAGTTCACGTCGCCCTTGACGTCGGAAATGATCAATTATCTTATGTTTGAGAATGCCGGTAAGCCAGGTTCTAGCGGAAGATTGATGAGCAAAGGTTTTTTCTGCCATCATTGCTGCAAGTAATGTTTCTTGGACTAAATCTTCAGCCAAGTGGGTGTCTTTAACTTTTAATAAGGCGTAACTGAATAAATAATCACCATATTCTTCTAGCCATATTTCAATGTGTGAACCGATAATATCTGCCATATTATTTCGCCGTTATATACAGCAACCCATTGGTGTCTGCATGGGCGGGCATTTCACAGCGCCAAACGAGCAGAATACACAACAATCACCAAGTTTTGGTCGTAACAATGTTTTGCAGTTTGTGCATTCATAAAAATACTGGCACGCATCAACTGGCATGGTTTCTTGCTTGGTGAAACCGCAGTGAGGACACGTCAGATGAGATTCAAGAATGATGGTTTTCACAATGTGTCTGTAGTTACTTAGCCTATTATGTTATGCAATAGCCGTAATTCTTCAATCATCTGGCGTTCATCACCTTTCCAGATGCCACTGTTGCCGACATAAATATCAGCGAGTGCGTTGCGCCCCATGACACGGCGAATGAAATTAATAATGGTGTCTGTAACGCCTTCTGGATTGTCAGTGGCTGGAAAATGCCCCGCTCTGGGTATGTAGGTGATTTGCACATCATCTGTTCCCAGTACGTTAGCGAAACGCTGTGTTTGTGCTGCAGGCATCATGTTGTCATACTCGCCCCACATGATGAGTGTAGGGACAGTGATATTTTGATATTGCACACCATTTGGATTGTGTTGTGGGTGATGAGGCAATAATAGTGCGGGGCTGAGGATGGCAGCCCGATCTGATAAAACACGCATGTTATGTAGTTTTAAGTTCATGGTAGTTGATTTAGCGACATCGGTCACGCCATCGCCAGTGCCATTTCTTTCATAATCAACATCCACATACGGAAAGGTAAGATAACGCAGGTTGTACTGGTTGTATTTTGCCGAGTCATACACCATGGACTTAAGGATTTGCACCAATGTCTGATCAAAGGCTGCAAATAACATGGCGTATTGGGCGTCACCTTCTGGTGTGTTGGGTATGGCAGAAGCGCGACCAATGGCCTGTATCTCATTGACCGGGTAACCATCAAAGGTAATCGGGTCTAGTTGTATAAAAGCATTCAAGCGATTGTTATATTCGGCGGCGTATTGTGATGCGATGCCGCTACCCCAATCATCTGCAATAAAAACAAATTGGCGGCCTGGGTATTTTTGCTGCATTAGTTTTTCAATGTAATCAACATCATTCTTCCAATGCCACATGTCATTCGGGGCTGGGTTGTGCTTACGACCATAAAGGCGTGGCTTGGAACTCTCACCCATGCCCAACATGTCGATAGAAATGGTTTCACAAAAACGTGACACATGACCTTGTACTTCTTCCCACTGCGCGCGATTGGTGGGAACGCCATGCAGAAAAAGTACCAACGGTCCTTTATTGCCCATTTTGGTCCAGGCAATCTCGAATTCATCTGACCACGCGGTTTCTGTGCTATGTGGGCCACCGACTTGCAATAACCCTTCAGCGGGTGCTTGGAATTTAAAAGCTCCGTATTCAGGATTGTCTTTAGGTCGGTAGATTGATAGGTCAGGCGAGTTTCCCGCTGAGCGTACGGGTGGATGACTCAGTGCGCTATAAAAGCTGAAATTGGCTGTTGAATTGGAGGCCATTTGTTTTCCTGTGCTATTGTGCCCTAAAAAAATTTATAGGGAGAGGGAAATGTTTAATTATTATCTTTAATTATCATACTTATTCATTAATAATCTAGGTACAATTTGAAGCATAATCTGCTTAATGTCAAGGGCGCTTTTAAAAGTAAGACGGTCGTAGTAATGGAGGGTGCATGAATATAGTGATGCCAATAACAGAAGCACTTTTAAATATCAAACAAGCGGCAAAAATTCTTAACGTTAGTGAGATTTCATTAAGGCGTTGGAGTGATTCCGGTAAATTACCTTGTTTGCGTGTAGGCGTTCGACGTGAGCGGCGTTTTCGATCGGCAGACTTGTTTGCTTATTTGGAACAAAACCAGATGTCTGAATATGGGCTTGAGATTGGTAAAAAGTTGGGTCGGGTGGCACAAATTGCGCTTGAAGGAATCTCAATTGATTACGGTAGTCATCTGTGTTCTTTTTACGAAACAGACGCGGGACGATTGAAGCTGGCGCTACCTTTTTTGTTGGGCGGACTTCAGGGTGGTGATCGTTGTTTTCTGGTTGCAACGCCAGAAGTGCAAAAAATTGTTTTACAAGAATTGCGTGACACGAGACCCAGTATTGATCAGGATATTGATGACGAGTGTTTGGTGGTAACTGATGGTTTATCTGATGGCGAGGCTATGCATCAATTTTTTGAAACGTCTTTCTTAAAGGCGAGTAAACAAGGAATTCAAGGTCTGCGGGTACTGGGTGATATGGCCTGGGTGTTGCAGAAGGAGATGCCGATAGAAGAATTAAATGATTTTGAGGCTCGTTACAATCAAGGACTAGGCCATCGTTTTCCCGTTGTGAGCCTATGTCAATACGACGCTAGAGTGTTTTCAGGTAAAGCAATATTGGGCGCACTCAAATGTCATGATGACACTTTTCATTATCCCTTAACTCATTTCTTGGGTGTTTAACGTATTACCGATTAATTTTGATTCAGAGCAGAGTGAATCGGTAATACGTATTATGGTAAGAATCTATGTGTATTAATTTGTAATCATTCCATAAAGCTTGTCTTTATGTAGTAAGCGCTTCTTTTTTAAGTTTTCAAGATATTCGTCTGATTGGTTTTCTACACCGTCTTCAATTCTCATAACCTCGCGGTTAATCTCGTGGTATTCATCGAATAAGCGTGCAAAATGCTTGTCGCTAATTTTTAATTCGTGAATACGATCATAGTGTTCTGGAAACTCATGGTGTAGATCATGTTTTTCTTGCATTATTAAACGCCTCCCCTTCCTGAATAACAGTATTATGTTACATCATCCTGCCCTAATATTGGTATGCGAATTCTGATTTAGATCAAAGGCCATGATGATAGTTACGCTGTTGAGTGTTTTGAGGGTGGTCAAAATTCCATTGGATCAATATCTAAGCTCCAACGTACCTTACTAGAAGCGGAAGATTTGAGCTTTTTATGCCACTCAGTTAGAAATCTCTGCAATGCTTTTCTTGAATGAGATTGCACTAATAAATGCGCTCTTTCTTGTCCTTTTAATCGAGCCAATTGTGCGGGAACAGGATCGAATAACTCAACCTTCTGAGGTGGTTCTGCAAATCTTTTTCCGTCAGTGAGAAAGTCTAACGCTGTATCAATATTGTGGGCTTCTGCGCGTAATAATGCTTGATACACGAAAGGAGGAAATCCTGCCATTTTTCTCTCAGCAAGCAATATTTTTGCTAATAAATCGTAATCGTGTTGTTTGAGCGCCTGGTATAGCGGGTGTTCGGGGAATTCCGTTTGAATAAGGACGCTGCCAGGGATGTTGGCGCGGCCGGCACGACCTGCAACTTGCATCAGTTGTATAAATAAACGCTCGCTGGCACGAAAGTCAGTGCTGTATAGCGAGACGTCTGAATTTAAAATGCCAACCAATGAGAGATTCGGAAAGTCATGGCCTTTGGCGAGTAGTTGTGTGCCCACGAGAATGTCGACTTCTTGATTGCGAATACGCCGCAGAATATTTTGCCATGCATCTTTGCGACGAATACTGTCACGGTCGACGCGTAAAATTCGTGCGTCGGGAAAACGCTCAACCAATGCATCTTCTATGCGTTGAGTGCCTTGACCAAAGGGCATGATGTCTGGGTCACCACAATCTGGGCAGGCGCGTGGAAAGTGTTCTGTGTGACCGCAGTGGTGACAAGACAGTTTTTTGTTTTGTAGATGGACAACCAGTCGACTAGCGCAACGATGGCAGTTGGCCGTCCAGCCACAAGATTTACAAAGTAGTACGGGCGCATAGCCGCGACGATTAATAAAAACCAGGCTTTGATGTTTCTGTGACAGACATTTTTTTAGTGCCTGGACTAATGGTTCAGATAACCCCTCTTTGGTTTTTGAGATGCGGGTATCAATGCAATGTATGGTGGGTAACGTTGCATTTTTAATTGCTCGGGTCTGTAAACGTAAGTGGTGATAGCGGTTACTCTGCGCGTTGTGATAACTTTCTAATGAGGGTGTTGCTGAACCCAGAACGACAGGAGTATTGGCTTGTTTGGCACGAAGAATAGCTAAATCGCGTGCTGAATAGCGTAGGCCATCTTGTTGCTTGAATGAATTGTCTTGTTCTTCGTCAACAATAACCAAGCCAAGGTTTGGCAGTGGTGTAAATACTGCTGAGCGAGTGCCTAAAATAATCTTGGCGTCACCTTTTTGTGCCTGTAACCAACCGGAAAACCGCTCGGTGTCGTTGAGTCCACTATGTAAACTAATCAAATGGGTGGTGGGAAAACGTGCGCGAAAGTTGGCCTCTAGTTGGGGTGTTAGACTGATCTCAGGAATGAGTACCAGTGTTTGTTTTCCTTGCGATAGTGTCTGTGCGATGAGCCTGAGATAAACCTCGGTTTTTCCACTCCCCGTAATCCCTTGCAATAACCAAGTGTTAAATTGTCCAATGTTTGTCGAAACTGCGTTAACCACAATTTCTTGTTCTTCAGTAAGTGGTGGAATAGAAGGCTTGTCCTTGCTTACAGCGGCTTGTACGGGAACTTCAACAACCCAGCCTAATGCAATAAACGCCTTTAAAGTTTTAAGCGCGCTTGAAGAACATTGTTTGGCTTGTTGATAACTAATGACTCCTGTTTCGTTTAACTGTGTGAGTAAACGGCGTTTGACCGTGTTTTTAGTTGGGATGGTGGTGATATCAACCTGAAGTCCTAGTTGCGTGAGACTAAATTGATAGCTGTTGGGTGATTTTTTTATCTTGCTAGGTTTGGTGCTGCGGAGTTTGGCGGGTAATCCATTCATGACAACCATGCCCAGTGGGTGGTGGTAATAATGACTGCAAAAATGGAATAGCTCGAGTAAGGCGGGTGATAGTGGGGCGTTCTCGCGAAAAATACACGTCGCGGGTTTTAGCTTTTCAGGAGAAACTTGTGTCTCTGAAGTGACGTCCATGATCACGCCGGTGAGCAGTTTTTTGCCAAATGGGACACAAGCGCGTAGTCCTATGTCTCTCTGATTGGCATCATTGGCTGCATAGTCAAATAGCGTATCAACAGGGACATTTAACGCGACACGAATAATGGGCATATTCGTTTTTTTGGGTTGTGACGTTGTCTACGCACCGAAAACTGGCTTGTTCTCGGTGCGTAAAAAAATGACTTGATAAGGATTGTTTCTATTTACCCAGAAACTCTATATACAGTGACGGCTTCTTCGCCCTGTTTTTCTAGTTTGGCAGTATCGCCATCTGAACTGATGATGAACTTATGTACTGCGTTACTTTCCAGGCTTGAAAGGCCGACACAGCCGTCGGTATTATAGGTGAACCCAGAAATGCTCAATTGGTTGGCACCCTTGTTATACGTGTAATTGGCGAATTCAACACCAGGTCGAGCGCAATCTGCTTGGCTTTCTAGCTGTGTTTCACCAGTTGGGTCAACCAAAAAGAACTTTCCGTCCGGGAAGAACATCAGCGTCCGAGTGTTGATTGCGTCATTATCAAATGCCCATGCACCGACGATTCCAGAAGGATCGTTTTCAACGCTCTTGAAGCGTCTGTCGACCACTTCTGTTTCAGGTTCAACATCACGTCTGGCTCGAACAGTACTGGATGCGCCGCCGATATGAAAGATTTCGCTAAAGATGCTTGGTGTCTCGCGTTCTAGTTGAACATGAACGATATCTGATAGCACCAGTTCATAACCGTCACTAGTAATTCTTGTTGCCACATCTGGGTCTGAAAATCCAGCTTTTAGGTTAGTGTCAACGGTTGTTTCGCCACTTAAAGTGAAGCCGCTGGCGTTAACAGTGGGTGCGCTGATAATGCCGTATTCCACACCGGCACGAAAGATTGTGCGACCAGCACATACACGGTTGATGTTACAAGAGTCGTCAGGTGAAGCTTGTCCATGTATGTATTCACCGCTCCCATCTGAGGCGATCCGAACCATGCTGGCGACACGGTCGTTATACCTTACCCAAACATTACCGCCAAGCATGGCTGTACTTTGAGAGAGAAAATTGGCACTGGCTTCTTCGGCGGTTCTGACCATGCCATCAATATCGCTGTTTTCTATGATCTCTTGCAGTTTGGCAGAACTGGCAAATTTGTCAGGATCGCCTGTTAGGTTAATAGATTTACTAACGGCTTCGGCTGTTTCAGCCGTAATAGAAATGCCGTTTGATGGGTCGCCATCTGAGTCCAACGATTCAAATAAGATTAAAATATTTTGTAATTTATTCTCATTACCATCTGCTAATGTAACTGGTGTGACAACGGGTGATGCTTGAACTTTGCCTAAGTCTAAGTCACCCAGTTTGAATTCGATGGTGTCGCCATGATTAAATTCAAACATGCCGTTCTCATCGGTGACGCCAGATTGGCCCGAAGATGCGCTATAGGATACACCTGCGACCTTATTGCCCAACACGCCAGTTGCAGCGCCAGATGGCTTCGCTAGAACGGCCATGGTGAAATTGTCGTTGCTGCTGTTTGAAATACCGCTAATATTACTTAGACTAACGTCATCACCACAAGCAGTCAGGCCGATGACGAGTGCCGCAGAGATTAAAGCCAGTGGGGTCTTTCTTATCTTATGATTAGATTTCATTGTTTAGATGCTCTCTTTTATTTAAAATAAATAGTCCGGTTTTTCATAGTTTTTATTATTTTATTCCGATAGCTTGCTGAATAATAGTGATATTTTAATACCAATATCACTCCATTATAGCGAAGTTAACACTTTTGCGTTCTTATCTTACGTGCCTGCATTCTGAATTTATGTCTTTTTTATATTTTTGCCAATATGTTTTTGCAAAAATGTATGACTTTGCCACAAAGAATTTTGTAGTCGCGATTAAGTCAGTTTAACAACAACAACGATGATGATTCTATCATTTGCTAAGTCATTATTATCGCAGCAATAACGATGCCAATGCCGATGTTCGGTAAAATAATTTATAGATCAAAATTTGCACCACGGCACTTAATTGCCTATGATGATCCTGTTATCATTTGAGGTGGATCCATGATTACTTTTCAGAAAACAGACAATTTAGTTATTGTCGCAGTAATTGGTGAGTTTACATTGACAGATTTTCAAGAGTTTGAGAATCAGGTACTTTACAAATCCCATTTTGATGGTAAAGCGAATTTATTGTTCGATTGGCGTGACATGTTGGATTACACCGTCGATGTTGCATGGGAAGAAATTAAATTCATGCGTGAACATGGCAGTGAATTTAACCGTGTGGCCGTTGTAACTGACGATCAATGGCAAGGTTGGAGTGCTTGGGTTTCCATTTTGTTTATCAATGAAGACGTATTGGTATTTAGCGATTATGATGAAGCCGTTGCGTGGGTTTCTGCTGATGAGTATATGAATGAATGAGTTTATACTAGCCAGAGTTGTTCATGTGTTGAGCGTGGTGTTGTGGATTGGTGGTGTGGCGATGGTGACCACAGTATTATTGCCAACATTGACGCGTATGCAGTCACCATCTGAGGCCATGACGTTTTTTGCAAGCTTTCGGCGCAGATTTGCAGCGCAAGCACGTTACACTACATTACTCGTTGGTTTAAGCGGTTTCTACATGGTCTATGTACTTGATGCATGGCATCGTTTTGCAGCATGGCAATACTGGTGGATGCATACCATGGTATTTATCTGGGTGGTATTTTCCGTGATGTTATTTGTGGTGGAGCCACGAGCACGGCGGCGTCAATCTCAATCAAGTATGCCCGTACAGAACGTATCGGTGGATGCATTCGTGAAAATCCAGCGTATGCATTGGATTTTGTTGAGTCTGAGTTTGATTACGGTTGCAGGTGCGGTAGCAGGTAGCCATGGTTGGTTATTGTCTGGAGGTTAGCCATGAGCTATGCACTAGTAAAAATGATTCATGTCGGTAGTATCATCTTAAGTTACTTGTTGTTTCTGACGCGTGGTATTTGGATGATGCGGAATTCAGCCAAACTACAACAGCGTTGGGTGAAAATTCTGCCGCATGTTACCGATACCGTTTTATTGGCCAGCGCCATTTTTCTAGCTGTTGCATTACAACAAGATCCACTGAGTAATTCTTGGTTAAGCGCCAAGGTCGTCGGGTTACTGCTCTATATTTATTTGGGTATGGTGGCGATGCGGTTTGGTAAAACACGAAAGACCAAAATCATTGCTTGGATCGCGGCACAGTGTGTGTTTGCTTACATTGTATTGGTTGCCCTGACTAAAAGCCCTACTATGAGTTTGTTTTAGCTCAATACCGAATGTAATGAGGCAAGTTGAAGTTAATTTCTCAAAATTTCATCTTGAAGAAGCAAAGTCTAATCAATCGCATGAAATATGTGATTTAGTGAATCTGACCTATCGTGGTGAAATTGGTTGGACTAATGAAACGCATATCATCCAAGGTGATAGAACAAATCATTATGAAATCGCATCTGCCATTTCAAACCCTTACTCACATTTTTTTGTCGTCAATCAGCATCAACGTTTAGCTTCGTGTATCTACATAGGACAAGACAAAGATGCTGCGTTCATCGGGTTTTTCTCAGTTCACCCAGACCTGCAAGGAAAAGGTTATGGCAAGCACGTGCTTACTCAGGCGGAAACTTTTGCGCAAGAAAAACTGAGCGTTAACAAGTACATTATGTTTGTTGTTTCACAGCGCCCAGAGCTTATTGCTTTCTATGAACGTAGGGGATACACCCGCACCGGTAGAGTTGAAACGTTTCCAACTCATTTAGAAATGGGTGTGCCAAAAGTGAGTGGTCTGACCATTGAGTATCTTGAGAAAATGATTTGATATGAATGGATTATTACTAAGTGTCTATGTTTTGTGCGTGATGATTTTGTTTGTCTATGGCGTCAATTGCTATTTCATGGTGTGGCGTTTTTGGAAAACGTATCGTAAGGAATCCGGGCGTATTCGTCAGCACATAGATGCCACGCAGCCGATGTTTGACGATGTGGTTAATTTGCCTCATGTAACCACACAGATTCCGCTGTATAACGAAGCCAATGTGGCTGAGCGTGTGATACGAGCGGTAGCCGCGATTGATTATCCAGCGAGTAAACATGAAATTCAAATACTGGATGATTCGACTGATGAGACCTGTGCGATTGTTGATCAAATAGTGGCTTCTTTATGTCAGGAAGGTAAAGATATCACCGTCTTTCGGCGTGAAGAGCGTCAAGGATACAAAGCTGGTGCATTAGCTGAAGGTATGGCAGTGTGTAAAGGTGAATTGATTGCCATTTTTGACAGCGATTTCGTGCCTAGCCCAGATTATCTACGACAAATGATTCCGTCGTTGGTGGCGGACAAAAAAATGGCGTTTGTGCAGGCGCGTTGGGGTCATTTAAATACCAAGCACTCAGTACTGACTCAGGCACAAAGTATCGGTATTGATGGGCACTTCATGATCGAGCAAAGTGCGCGTGCTTTTAATGATTTTTTTATGAACTTTAATGGCACGGCAGGCGTTTGGCGCAAAGCGGCCATTGATGATGCTGGTGGTTGGCAAGCTGATACGTTGACTGAAGATATGGACTTGTCTTACCGTTGCCAATTGATGGGTTGGCGCGCGAGTTTTTTGGTTGATGTGGTTGTGCCGGCTGAGTTGCCAGAGACGTATACTGCATTTAAAAGCCAACAGTTTCGCTGGGCCAAGGGGTCTATCCAGACTGCGATAAAATTATATCCCCGGGTGTTGCATTCAAAAGCCAGTGTGATGTCAAAAATACAAGCTTTCCTACATCTGACACATTACAGTATCCACCCGATCATGGCGTTGTTGTCGATTTTGACGTTGCCGGTCTTGTTAACACTAGATGTAAACGTGCCATGGCAATTAATGACGATTTTCATGTTTTGTATTCTAGTCGCTATCTGTGGTCCCAGCTCGCTCTATCTGACAAGTCAAATCGTCACTAAATCAGGTTTTAAGAAACTGTTGTTTTTCCCGGCGTTGATGTGTGTGGGCGTCGGGATTGCTTTGTCCAACACGCGTGCCGTATTTGAAGCCGTGACAGGTGTTAAAAGTGGCTTTGTGCGGACGCCTAAAAGCGGTGATCTTGAGAAAACTCAGTATCGTGTCAACGCGCCGGTCTTACCCCTATTTGAGATTGTTTTGGGTCTCTACTGTGTGCTGAGCTTGTTCTTTTATATTGCGGCTAAACACTACATGGTGGGGCCGTTTTTGTTGATATATGCCTGTGGTTTTTTGCTAGTAGGGATTCGGTCGTTTAGGGAAGGCTATCAGTAGTTCACTATACTAATCAAGGAAATGCTAAGCCCACGCTCATCGGTTTTTTTATGTTCTCTGGTTCTAGTCTTTTCGGCCGGTGCGATACATTGGACGTCGTGGGCGATAGAATACAAAGCGGTATGCATGATGGCATCCTATGGCGTGATATTCTTTGGATTCATTGGTGCGTGGTTAAGCTTTCCAGATAGACTGAGTACGCGCCAAAAGATTGGACTCATTCTTTTTATTTCCTTACTGGCACGGATTTTCATGATGGGTGTGCCTGTTTCAGATGATGTTTATCGGTATCTGTGGGAAGGCAAGATCATTGCCGCCGGCGAAAGTCCCTATCAATATCCGGCTGATCACGCGCATTATGAGGCGCATCGCGATTATTATTGGGAGGGGATGAACCATAAGGACAAGCTGACGGCTTATCCACCGTTGGCTGAACTCATGTTTGCTGGCATGAGTAACGTTTCTTACTCACCGTGGGCTTTCAAGATATTATTTATCCTTGCTGATTTGTGTGTGGTGTGGGTGTTGTTGTCTTTTCTGAAACGACGTGGGGCAGACGTGCGTACGGCCTTATTGTATGCGTTTAATCCACTAACCTTATTTGCCATTGCAGGCGAGGCACACTTTGATGTTTTAATGATTTTGGCGATCATGCTGTCAGTGCTGTGTGCCGAAAAAAAAGCTTTTATCTGGGCATGGCTTTGGTTAGGTGTCGCTATTCAAATAAAAATCATCGCTGTTATTTTAATTCCGCTTTATTTATTACGCTGCCATTGGCGGAACGCATGGTGGCTATTGATTCCTTTGGTATTGCCATCACTATATTTTCTGGATACATTGCCCAGCTTATTTCAAGGGCTTTGGGTTTTTGGTGGCACGAACGCTTTTAATGGGCCAATACACGGTCCGATCGATTATTTGTTCGATGGCAACATTACGTGGGCGTCACGGATCGTGTTTGTATTATTCGGACTCATTTCATTGTGGATATTATGGGCAGTTAAAGCGCCCGTCAAAGCCGCTTATTTTTTGGTTGCATCGCTCGTGCTGTTATCCCCGGTGGTGCATTACTGGTATGTCTTGTGGATTATTCCATTTGTCGTGCTTTATCCTGGTTTATCCTGGCTGGTATTGAGCTTCACCAGCGGCGCTTACTTTATGTCAACTTTCAGCGTAGAGAATGGTGAAGACTGGTCGCTGCCCGTATGGGCGATGTGGGTGACATGGTTGCCATTCTTATTGGTTCTGGCCCATGAACTCAAAGTAGTTTTGTCACGAAAATTTCAATCAGAGAAGTTATGGAGCAAGCCTAAAACACTCGCCATTGTCGTTCCTACCCTGAATGAAGGTGGGCAAATAAAAGCCTGCCTGTTATCTTTGAAATCGTTAGAACGACCAGCCGATGAAATTATCATCAGTGATGGCGGTTCGACCGATCACACCGTCACCACAGCTCAAGCGATGGGTTTTAAACTTGTCACAAGTAAGCGTGGCCGTGGCACTCAAATAAGGGCAGGAGTAGAAGCCGCTAGGTCAGACGTGATACTAGTCATTCATGCGGATTGTATTTGCAAAAAGGATGTTAGTCAGCGGATCATAACAGTACTGACGCAAAATCCCGATGTCGTTGGTGGCGCTGTTGGTCAACATTTTAATACGACTAGCCTACGACTATTAATTATTGAAATGCTCAACGATACCCGTGCCACACTAGGCGGTGCCAGTTTCGGCGATCAGGGGCAATTTTTCCGCATGGCCGCAATACAAAATCAGGGTGGCTTTCCAGATTACCCATTGATGGAGGATGTCGAACTAAGTCTGCGGATGATGCAGTCTGGGCGTGTAGTATTTCTGGGTGGCGGTATCCAAAATTCTGCCCGTCAATGGAAACAGAATTTCATGAAACGTATTTTGCTGATTTTGAAACTGGTCGTCATTTTTAGATTAAGTCGCCTGTTTAATCGGGATATGACTAAGCGGCTTTATGAGATCTATTATGGCAAAAAATAATGCCCTAAATTTAAGCGTAAAAATAACACTCAGTTTTTTATGATGAAAATATTAACGATAATTCTCTGCGCAGCGGTGTATGTTCATATTTTCGGTTAGGCTGAGGCATTCACGTGCGTCAAGGTTTGAGCGTGTTGTTAGTGCGTATTGATGATTTTTCTCCGGGACAGCCTCCGATGTAGGGGCGTCCATTACGGTTATTGTTTCGGGAGTTGAATTGTCAATACAGGGTTTTTCGCATAACGCAGATTCAGAAACTTTGGTCACTGATTGTTCAGCTTTCATTAGTACATCAAGGTCATGCGGCTTGTCTGGTGAGATTTGATTCGTAACATTAGCAGTTTCTTTCTGTGTTTCAGTTGCAACTAACAATCCCTCAATTAATTCTTCTGGTTCAGCAACCGCTAAATTTTCTGCTGTTTCAATGGACTCAACGACAATGACGGGAGATTGCATTGCCGGTGCTGAGCTTATTGTTGCTATAGCCGGGGGCAAGGAAGGTGGTAGTGTGCCTTCCGGTGCTGCCAGAAAGGTGTGCCACAAGAACCACCCGCTAAGCCCAAATAACACCATGCTGGACGCAGCTTTTGCGGTTTTTGTTTTATCGAATGTGAACGATGTTATAGATTT
Source organism: Nitrosomonas sp. (assembly GCA_021774155.1). Lineage (GTDB taxonomy): Bacteria > Pseudomonadota > Gammaproteobacteria > Burkholderiales > Nitrosomonadaceae > Nitrosomonas. The sequence continues at coordinate 1,484 of JAJFJH010000241.1, read as the reverse complement.
TATTGATTTAGTTGGTTGTGGAAATCCTGAGAGTACAGAACCTGCTGTTGCTGTTGATTCTGACGACTTTGAGAATTTCGGTAGTTTTATTGAGTGAGATAGATTTAATTTAGGTAGCTTCAGTGATTTCAGTTTCTTTAGCATTAGCATTTCTCGTCGGCTTTATTTATTTTAGAAATAACGGCATGTGATCATTTGTACTGAATGTTTTTTGGTTTTTGTCATGTTGATGAGCTGAAGATGACAATGCAGCCTTACATAAACTACAAGTAGAGATATGGACGTACTAACAATGATTCAGAATATTAGAGTCATTGAGATACTGAAAGACGTTCCTTTTCTAGTGGTGGCAGCTAACGCAAAGAAGAAAATTTACTAGCTGCAGCCAGGCCGGTGCCAATGGGTATCTGGTCAGGCCTTTTTCTGCTGCGATTCTTTGTGACAAGTTAAAATTGATCTTTAGTAATATCAGCAATCAGCCCTAGCCTGGGTATTGCACCCGTTGCTGGAATTTAAACGCCGATCTGTTTTGAGTTAACCGTGCTCGCGACCGGAGCCGCAGTTATTCTGCGACATAGGGAGCATGTGCGTTTAACTCAGAACAGAGCAAGTTAAAAACCATCAGGTTAAGTCTGGTACAAACTGTGCCTTTACTTAAATGCCTTAAAGTCAGAAGACACAAAGGCTTTAGACTGAAATATAACGTACTGGTGCAATATCCGGGCTAGTCTATATATTCAATCTCCTCCGGGTTTAATTCCTCGTTCTTTGGGGCGACATCTGGTTGAGAACCATTAGTTTGAGGAGCGCTTTTAATACCTTGCTGTTTTCGTCGGGGTGTTTTAGTGCTTGTTGTGTTTTAGACGGAACTAACAATTTCTCAATTAATTCTTTTGGCTCAGTGGCTGTTAAATTTTCTGCTATTGCAATAGGTTTTTCGGTGAGGGTGGGAGCTTGCACTGCTGGTACAGGACGAGCCGCTGCCTCAGCCTGTGGCAATATTGACGGTGGCATATGTTCCGCCTCTACCAGAAAGATATGCCACAGGAACCAACCGCTAAGCCCAAATAACACCATGCGGGACGCAACTCCAGCGGTTTTTGTTTTATCGAGTTTTATTAATTTTAAAGTCTCTAAAAATTTTAATGCGTTTAATCTTTTCATTGTCTGTGCTTTTCGCCGGTTATTTGGTAGTGCAAAAAATTGATTATTTATTTCATAAACAATGGTATGTGATTATTTGCACTAATTATTCCTTAGTTTTCACAAACAGTATTAAGTGAATAATTAAAGTAAAGTGTGGTTTTTCTCACATTAGTTAATACAAGCTGTCTGATAATCTCTCTTTTTTAAAAGAAGTTAAAAATTGAATATTAATACTAAATTTTTGGTCGTCGATCGTTTTCCAGGGGTGCGCGAGGATATCAAAAGCCTATTGCAAGAAATTGGTTTTTGTCATATTGACGAAGCTGAAGATGGCAATG
>JAJFJH010000025.1 GCA_021774155.1 Nitrosomonas sp. | reverse complement strand
TGCTGTTCAAAAGCAGATAGACCTGAATCAACCATCGCCCAGGTACAAATGGCGCCATTGTCTAGATCGGCGCTTACTGGAGTCTCGCTGATTTGGCTTAACTTTAAATTGCGTCGATCAAGAAGATTCTTCAGTGCTTCTTCACCGGGGATTTCATATTTTCTTGGAAGGCGTTCTAATATTGGGAGTATGACTAGGATGTGTGTTGCTTTAGTTGATTTGTCGATAGATGAAGAATGTTGAATAAGTGATGCAAGCATTGACCGCTTTCCTGTGTAAAATGATATTAATTGCTATAAAAGATACTATTGAAGAAAACATTAGATGAATTTCCGCAGCGTAATCTCTGTATTATATACGCCAAGTAGTTTTTTTTCTGTTATCGCTTATTAATTTAGATTTCTATCTAACTAAATCCAATTTTTAACAATTGATATGCACCAATATTTTGAACTGATGAAACATGTGCTGGATCGTGGAAATGAAAAATCCGATCGTACGGGGACGGGAACACGGTCTGTGTTTGGCTATCAAATGCGTTTTGATTTGGTAGATGGATTTCCATTAGTTACGACGAAGAAATGTCATTTGAGGTCAATCATTCATGAGCTTTTATGGTTCCTGAAGGGAGATACGAATATAAAATACCTCAATGATCATGGTGTTTCGATTTGGGATGAATGGGCGGATGAACACGGTAACCTCGGCCCAATTTATGGACATCAATGGCGATCTTGGCCGACATCCAATGGACAGCAGATTGACCAAATTACTCAAGCGATTGAGCAAATCAAAAATACGCCCGATTCAAGGCGTATTATAGTTTCCGCCTGGAATGTGGCGGATCTTGATAATATGAAGTTGCCGCCATGTCATGCTTTCTTTCAGTTTTATGTGGTGGATGGGCGGCTTTCTTGTCAGCTATATCAGCGCAGCGCAGATGTTTTTCTGGGCGTGCCGTTTAATATCGCGTCCTATGCTTTATTGACGATGATGATTGCCCAAGTTTGTCATTTAAAGCCTGGTGATTTTGTGCATACATTTGGTGATGTCCACCTTTATCTTAATCATCTTGACCAAGCACGTGAACAACTAAGTCGGCAACCAAGGGAGCTACCTGTGATGAAATTGAACCCTGCTGTCGAGCATATTCTTGATTATAAATATGAGGATTTTACGCTGTTGGATTATGATCCATACCCTGCTATTAAAGCACCTGTGGCGGTGTGAGTACATTGCGTTTGTCAATCTTAGTAGCTATGGCTAAAAACCGCGTAATAGGCAAGAATAACGCGTTGCCGTGGCATTTGTCAGCTGATTTAAAGCACTTTAAGGCGCTGACTATGGGGCACCCCATTATCATGGGCCGTAAAACTTACGAGTCGATTGGAAGGCCGTTGCCAGGGCGCACTAACATCATTATGACGCAGCAAAAGAGTTATCAAGTTGCGGGTGCTATTACAGTGAATTCAATTGATGATGCACTTAAAGTATGTCAGAAAGGTGTTGGTGGCAATAGTGAAGTTTTTTTGATTGGGGGTGCAGCGCTTTACCGGAAAACTCTTGGGCTCTGCCATCGTATTTATGTTACGGAAATTTATCAGGATTTTGACGGCGACACTTTCTTTCCTGAGTTTGACATGGAAGAATGGCAAGAAATATCGCGTGAGAAGCATTTCTTAGAAGATGATAAATTGGAATATCATTTTGTTATATTGGATCATAAAACTAGATGTTTAACTTGATTTTAGAAGGTGAAGTTTCTAAAGGCTATGTCGTAGTTAATTGTTGAAAATGATTTGAAAATTAATTGATATCTTATTAATCATTAAGTTACGCTGTTTTTAACTAAAAAATCATTTACAATCAGATGGTTGGAAAATTCAACAATTAACTACGACATAGCCCTTATGAAGTCTCCTTCTTGTATGTTATTTCACTACTGTCCCGTTAACTTTCACACCAAGGCCATCTGAGAATTGTTAGCGTGTTTATTGATGGGAGGATCCCCTCGCAATAAAGCCATGAGGTCACGTTTTTCAAACAAATTGAGTTGTAACAACCTTAGAATTTGTTGCATTGTTTTGTTCATCTTTGACTGAAACTTGATGAATGCCAATAGCAGATATACGCATACAGCTATCCAAATTTGAGTCATCACTGCATTCTTGCTCGTTCCAATAAAGGACTTAATTTTCAAGTTTTGCTTAACCCATTTGAAGAACAATTCTACTTGCCAACGCGCTTTGTAGATATCAGCAATGGTCTTAGCTGATAGCTTAAAATTGTTGGTTAGGAAAAAATAATATTTCCCTGTTTCTTTGTCCTGAAAGCCAATACGTCGCAACTCAATTGGGCACTCTTTTGATGGCTTCATGGCGGTGAATTTGATGACTTGATCACTGGTCAATCCTTTGTTCTTTAGAACTGAACGACGACTAATCACTTTAAACTTTGCATTGATCTTGAGGCGCGTGACAAAGAATATCTTATTTTTGGTCAACTGGTTATACCAATTGTAGTCGTTGTATCCCCGATCAATAGCAACAATACTACCCCGGGGAAATTGTAGTGCGCGACCCATTTCAACATCACTGGCTTTTCCATCAGTAATCGTGACAAACTCTGGAAGATAACCGTCGTGATTCAACCCAATATGAAGCTTGAATCGCCCCGGTTTTTCTGGAGACATTTTAGTTTGAGTCATGCAGTCTCATCTGACTCTTCCAAATGGCGATAATGTGCCATTTCGTATTCTGGCGGTGGAACGTTGCCTATTGATTCCAACGCGCGTCGTGGGGTCTAGATTCGAAGGCTACAAATATAGACCCTAGTATGCGACCGATAAATAGCTTAGTAACTCTTGTTTGTGAGTTTTATCACATCGCTGCCATTAAATTTTTTGATATTCTGGCTCTGTTGCAAAAAAATATTTTTGGTAAAGAGTGAATTCAAATGGTGTTGAAAAACATTTAGTTAAAAAACCAAATATAGCTGCTTTTTATTTTTTGCAATAGAGCCATTTTAGTTATAGGTCATGGAGTTCAGTCAAGACCCATAAAAATGGGTGAAAAGGAAGTGTCGGATATCGAAGCGGAACGTATGTTGCTGAGGTGTATAGCTAATAAATTCTTTGCCAGACGAGTTCAAGTAACCCTGGAATAGTTTGGCAAAATAGAATTGCCGCTTCTCAATTAAAAGGAGAATTTATTATGACTAAGTTCAAGTGTGGGGTTGTGCAACTAACTTCCTTGGTAATTGTAGCACTTATCTGCGCGAGTCCGGTGGTTGCGACGGATTATGTTGGATCATTCGTATGGGCAGAAATGGAAGGGGGTTGCCGAACTGCAGACGGTGGGCATGGAGCCTATAATGTATATAAGAATATATCGCTTGATCGCTGTAAATCGAAGTGCGACGATCAGAAAGGGTTCCCATCTTGCACGGCAGTCGAGTACAACCCAACAAAGAGAAGTTGCGAAGTGCATAAGAAGCCAATTTCGAAATCTACAGGTCGATCCAGTGCTGGAACAATATGTTACAAATTGACATATGTGGATTAATATCAGCCCGTGGGATGCTCAAGCTAGCTGTCGACTGATTTCATGAAGCTCTGGCACGTCGTTGGTTGGATCCATATAGATGCGTTACCTGCCACGGCTTATCTTGGCCAAGTATCATGTACCGATGCTGGGGTTAAAACACAGCAAAACGGTATGCACGAAGACATAAAAAATGTCACTAGTGTCTCGTTAACTAGCACTTGAATAAAAACTATGTCTTCTTTATTTAACAAGAAGATACAAATAATATCATCAACGAATATTTTACTTTAACTGCTATATTTTGAGGTTGGTTTTGTGAAATACGAAACTTTTTCGCTCAGGAGTTATTGTAACTGATTGTAACCTATGAATTAGTTTCATGTGTTTCAAGTATAAGTTAACGGGAACTAGTGAAGAAATGTGAGAAGTATTTCTCTTTATAGTCTCTCGTGCGGGTACTGCCAGATTAACAATTTCTGGAGGCACAACTCCAGCGTAACCTCCCTGAAGGAGTGATGGGGCAACCCCGACTTGCTCTCGCGTAACTAACCCCAATATTGCACAAGAGGAAGTGGCGATTCCCTAGTAATCTTTTATAATTCAGTTATCTACACTGCATAAAAGAGGGGGATTGCCAGTGACAAAGTGTACCCAATAATCATTTGATTTTCCAGATATAAAAAGACGCTCTATTGAAGTTAACTTTACGGGAGGAGATATTACTTCAGATGGTGGTGTATTGTTACTACGTCAGATGGACAAACGACTTGGTCTAAGTGAAGCTGTCTCGAAAGTATTGAGAGATTTGCGTCGTAAAGCCAGCTGTAAACACGATGGGTTGAGTATTCTTCGTCAGCGGGTTTATGCCTTGGCATCGGGCTATGAAGACCTGAATGATCACCAGCAATTACGAAATGATTTGGCGATTCAAACAGCAGTTGACCGTACCGATGTGTTGGCAAGTAGTTCAACCTTATGTCGTTGGG
>JAJFJH010000240.1 GCA_021774155.1 Nitrosomonas sp. | reverse complement strand
TCTCCGCCAGCTATCACCCAATCCACGTATGGGACTGGGCGGAGTCCTTTTTCTATAAAACCGGCCTCGTATAGATCAATCTCCCCGATTAGCGGTTCCAGGGATAGTCCTAGCGTGGCTAAACCTACTAGCTGTCGGAATATCGGGCTACGTTCATTGGCTCTAGCCTGATTTTCTGCTGAAATCATCAAGTGCATATTGTCCGGGACCCGTTCCATACCGCGGGCAATCATCCAGGCTTGTATAATTTCTACCATCAATTCCACCCGTTTGGTCAAAATCTGGAAAGTCATTAGTGGGGCGGCGGCCATGGCATCCAGAGCATCATATATCCAGTCTTTCGACCACCATTCGCCAAATGTATCGGTCATCGAATTAACGAAAATCCGGCGGGGTATCCTCCGGCGCTTCCATCCCTCCATTTGCTTGCGGTCAATCTTCCAGGTTAGTTTAGGGCGTTGGTCCTGGCGGTAGGGTCGTTTGGTCCCCATATTCCAGAATCCCATATTTTTGGTGGCAGCGTAACAATTTTGGCAACCCTCGGACACTACCTCACAATGCCAACCACGGCGGCCTGTATTCTTATCCACGGCGTAGAAAATATTGGCGGTTTCGTCCGTCCATTCTATAGACGTTTGGCTCATTGGATACGTCCTCTTAATTTTAATTTGGGGCTGTTGGCTTTGGAAATCTTCTCCAGGGATAGGTTTATAGCATCTATGGGGTTATTACCTGAGGATCGGATATGCTTTCCCTTATCTCTTATGGAGCATTCGTGATAACTACCCTTGCCACTCCGGCGCGGAACCGTCTTAATAGACCAGAATTCAAATGTACTTAATAACCCCATAGCTTGATTCATGTCGGCGGCTCTCATTTTCTGGCTTTCAAATTGAATAACCGGCGGAGGCCATAGGATCGAATAAAGCTAACTGCGGTATAAATTGCGGTTATTCCCGCTGCTTGGCTGTGGTGTACCTCACCAAACCATATAGGGAGGACGGTTAGAGCCATTAAGTAGCTAATAATCATCCCTACGGCAAGATTGGTAACGGATTCAAATATAGACCATTTTTTAGATTGCATTAAGCGCGGCCTCCGCGTCGAAGGCCTCGGCTCTCCATTCCGGTGGAATTGGTCCTCCCTTAAATGCAACGGGTATAGCGGTTGCTATCACATTGTCACCCATCGGGGTAAATTGGACGATTCGGAAATCTCCTAGCATTATTTCGATATAATCCATTATTGGACCTTTCTTAGATTACCGGCGGGTATTGCTACAAATTCCCCAGTATCAAGTAAAACTCCATGATTACGGGGGCGCCCGCGGCCTGAAATTGTCACTCTCCCAACGGCGGCATGGTGGGGCATATATTCGGAGGGGGCGCGCTCCCCTATGCGCTTTGGGGTTACTGCATACCAAATCTGGACACGTTGACCTTTTTTTGGATTAGATATCATGGACTCAAATTCCTACCTTTATATTTTTTAGCGCACTCTATTCCGCTTTTAAATAATTCACTTATATTTTGGAAATCCCCTGGATACGGGTCACCACTTATTGATATTCTGCAATCCTCTAATAAATCCGCTTCTACTAGATATTCCTCGTCTTTATTTTCGATTGTTACCTTAATTTGTACTGTTATTGTTTTCATTTCAGCGGACCTTTTTCTCTTTTTCACGGCGTTTATGGAGGCGGCGGTTTTCAGCGCGGCGGAGGCGTTCAAAGCTGGGAATAATTTTACAATGTACTTGGACCCAATCCGCTGGCGGGGTTTCCTTGGGGATCGGCTGGCGTGGGGCTAATGGTGGATAGCGGCTGCGGTATGGAATTCCGGAGGGCATCAATTAAGTTTTCTTTCGGTATTGAGATAACCTGTAGTCTGGACTTCTTTAGGGTGTGGAGGCTCTAGTCGTTCCTTTGCTGCTAGGATCAAGCCCGCGCGTGTAGGGCCTGGCATTCGGTTATATTGCCTCTTAAATGCTTTCCATTCTGCCCTGGTCATCGCGCGGCCTAGGCGATCCCGGGCGGCGGCTCTTAACAGCTTTTTTATTCTTCCATTCATCTTGAACACCCGTCCTTTGGTTGGATTGACATAACGCAATAGCCGCCCGGGATTCCGAATTCTCCAGGGTGACCGATATAACTAACATGGACCCATATCTCCCGGCCTGTGTATGCCCTGTTTACCTGGTCATATTCTTGTAGGCATAATTCGTCCCCTACCTTAAAATCCCGATCATTCTGGCGGAATTCGTGGCGCTTCTTTCCATCTACAATGGCCTGGAATTGGTCAAGCCATGTTTTTAATCTGTGGGTGTTCATTCTTTCCGCTCCCCAAATACCATGGTTACTAACTCATTGGCCATGTCCTGTATCTCCTGGGTGCGGCCTTTATGGCCTCTATTAAAATAATCATTAGTTAAAGCGGCTAAGGCCTCCGGGATTTCCCAAGCGTCCGCGGACCCATTTTGGCGTAAAAAATCAATATGCGGCTTGCGTGGATTAAAGTCTACCTCGGCTACAATCCCACCACGGGAAATACCCCCAACCTGTAATATGCTTTTACGTTCAGTTTCTGAATAGTGCCTCCAATCGAGGCCTTTTTCTAATAAGTGCCATGGGAAATTATTAAATTCATCTAACCCATGGGCTGTATCATCTGTCATAGTAACCGCTCCGATATTAATTTAATCCAATTGGCTTGGGCCTCGGATATTGAGTATCCCCGCTTTTTGTCCATATCCTCTACAAATTTAAGTTCCCGGCTGTTGAGGCCTGAATCCAAATCGAGTATTTCGTCAAGCATTTTTTCGAGTTCTCCCTCCAGGGCTTCGTAATGGCTACGGGTCATTTTCCGGCCTCCAGGGTGGGGGGTCCCCAAATATTATCGTTGAACCATTGTATAAACTTGAGGGGGAATTCTTCGGCGGCCCCGGTGGCATCGTCTATCGCTTTTTCAATTGGCGATTGAATACCACCCGGAAGAATGATTTTTGGGTGGTCGTGGTGGAATCTGGATAGCGTGGCTTTATCCTGGACGGACCACATTAGACAATCCCTCCATGCTACCTGCATTAAGAGGTCTTTTTCTGGGCATAAGTTGGGGGTGTGATCATTTTTCATGGCTATCAATTCGGTCGGGGGCTTTTCAACCCCTCCCCGATTGTGTGGGCAATTATGATGCAGCAACCGTAGCGGTTTCCTGGGTTCCATCTTCTGTGGTGGCTTTATCGGCTATATGGTCGGCGTCCCAATTTGCCTTTTTTTGGTCGGTCTCTGTGCGGTTTTCTGGGTCCGGCTCTACTTCCGGCTCGTCCTCGGTCTGGACCATTCCTAACCTTAATAACCGCTCAACCTCGGCAACGGCTAAGGCGGCTCCGCGGATTGCGTGGTCCAATTGATTGCGGCGGGGCGGTTTTTTCTCCCCATAAGGATATATTTTGTTGGCGGTGGTCTGCTGTAGTGGATTTTCTAAAATTAAGTAATAAGCAGACTTATGAGCTAAATTATTGCTCGGCTGTGTGTCGTCGTGAATGTCATCGTATCCCTTGCTGACTTGACGCTTTCTTTCGGCTGTAACTAGCTGAAATGCTAAGTTTTGGTGCTCTTTTGACATGGATTTCGTTCCTTATTGGTTTTGAGGACTCTATTAGATTGATTTCGGTATCCCCTACAATGGGATAGCGTTCATCCGGGAATGGGGGGTAGTCCCCCCCCATCATTATGAGGCCTCCCCTTCAAATATCGCTGATTGCCATTCCCTCCGCGGATTACTATGACAATTGACCTGGGCGGAGGGCTTATAATGGGTAGTGGCCCGGCAATATCCCAGGTTGGCGGCCTTGCGGATTATTCCACCCATGGATCTGGCCTCAAATCCTGGGGGCGGTGTATATTCTCCCATTTCTTCCCATACCGCGTCGATTATGAAATAGTTATTTTTCCTACATACCTGGCGGCATGCCTCCAAGGCGCGGTCTTTGAATTCCTGGAGGGCGGCGGCCTCGGCTTGGGCTATACCTGCATCTCGTTCGGCGGCGGATTTTTCCGCGTCGATTTCCGTTTTACGGGGTACATAATCGAATAGGGTGGCGGTGGTCATTGTATATAACCCCCGCAATGTGGACAAATTGCTTTATATTGGGGGCGGTCATCGTTAAAATTTACTTCGATTTTTTCTTTATCCATATTATCTGCAATCTCGGAGGCTACGATTGCTCCAAAACCGCGCTGGGCGGCCTTAAATTCTTTATCCTGTAGTATTATCTTTAGATTTTGGTTACCGCGGGATAATTGCACAATAATGGCGGCGGCATCCTGACAACCGGATTCCGGGCGAGATTCCAACCACTTTAGAGTTTGACGGTGGGAGTGGTATATATGGCATTTCTCATAGGCGGCGATTAGTTTAGGGGTTTTGGGTACTTCTCTGGCGGCTTTTTCCTTTTCTGGAGATAGAAAAAACGGCTTTACTTTAGTATTGGGTGGCTCCCACTTTAAGGCGTCCGCTTTTCCTGTAAAAACCATCCAAGCTAAGCGCAGGCGGTGGAATAATTGCAATCCTGAACGGTATGACATTGGTCGCGCAGGCCACCAACCAGATTGGGATTGCTGTTTAGGGTCTGAATCTCTCAAATTCCATCTATACTTGATTATTGGTGTGTTCATATCTCGGCCTCCGGCTTATTGAAAAATATGGTCAACCCTCCAGCAACCATGGCGGTGATCGGGAGTTGGTGGTCTTTGATTGCTTTACATGCCTGGTGGCATGTAGCGCGGAATGTAAATTCAACGTCCCGGTTTATTTCCTTCCAGCTAACCCCATATCCACCACCATTGGCTTGTATATATTCAACCATTGGCCACCATTTACCACGTTTAGGGGTTATTCTCCGGCCTTCTGCATTAGTTGGGCTACCCGCTGGTGGGTTAGCTGCCTGGGGAGTTATAAATGCGGCGTTGGGCTTGGTTGTATCTGGCTGAGTATTCCATCCTGATTTGAATTGAACCGCGGCTATGCCCTGATCTGTTACATAGATAAGGCCTATCCCAGCCGAACGGAGAGTAGTTCTGTGGACCTTATGGGCATGCCCCTGATGTCTTGGTTCGTTAACTGCTACATATATCCTATGAAAATATGGCCTCCAACGGATTGCCTGACTAATTACCTCTTGGTATAATTTTACCTTACCCTCAACCGCTACGTATACATCGTCTACATTTCTTGCTATCAGGTCGAGGGATACAGATTCCCCATTTAAAACAATAACGGCTTCGGATCGGTATTCCCAATATTCGGCGGCATCAAATAACTTGGTAACGGCGGCCATGATTTTTACTTCTGAGGTCATTAATTTGACTCTGTTAGTGGTTTTATTTATAAAATTAAAGGTATTTAAGTTCCTTTCTAACTATTTAATCTGCAACCCGGCGTAAATCATCCGCATATGCGCGCTGATACGTAATTGCATAACAACCAGCAGGAAGAATCACATCTCCATGCTCTGGGTGAACTACAGTTCGTTTTTCGGTTGTTAATAACACTGGCCCAATCAACGCGTTAGCCTCTGGATCAGTGTAAATTGCCACACCATCAAGTGAATCGAGTATGTGGCGACTTCCTTTTGTTGTTCCAGGCGCAAGCTGTGCCGCATGATTGCGATTCAACTTAAACTGATTTGAAACACTCTCAATTTTCTCGATGTAAATATCACCTTGACGAAATGTATCTCCAAAGTTGGCTGCTTCGGGGAAATATTGAGTTTCATCACACTTAATTTCATGTGCTTGATTAGCTACTTTGTCAAATGATTGTGTGGCTGTCATTATGGGTGTCATTACGATGCTCCAATTAATCTGCGGGTTTTACCGCCGTTTAAGAAATTCTGAGCCTGTTCAACTGTTGAACAGGACGGGTCTACTTCCATTGCATAAACGCGAGCCGTTGAAGGACACGCGCAAACTAAAACTGTAATATCATCACAACGCATCAATGATTCGTCGGTTTGCTCTATATCGTTTCTCTGATGCTCAATTACAGTGGCATTCTTTTCTGTGAGATACCTTTGCCAGCCGTATCTTTCAATTCTAATTCTCTTGATTTCAGAGTTTTGTTGTTTGTCTATCTGCGTTAGCGTTTGAGACTCAGGCAGCATTACAATCTGCTCATCAACACGCACACCATTAATTGTGTATAGCGACCAACCATCCTGATAAACAACACTTGGCCCAGCCTCATTGTGTAATTCTGTACGATCTTCATTCCATGAAATTGCCAAAGGCTTGCGAGAAATAAATGCAATCCCACTATGCGGAATGATAAACGGAATATGACGACACCATGAAACAAATAAATCCAACTTCTCTTTATTAAGTGAAGCACCACCCACTATGCTGGATTCAAGGTAAGCGCACCAATAAGACCACCATGATGTAAAATCATAATTAAGACCCCCGAGTTGACCCCCGAGTTGACCCCAGAGTTGATTCCCGAGTTGACCCCCGAGTTGACCCCAGAGTTGACCCCCGAGTTGACCCCCGAGTTGACCCCCGAGTTGATCCCCGAGTTGATCCCCGAGTTGACCCCCGAGTTGATCCCCGAGTTGATCCCCGAGTTGATTCCTGAGTTGATCCCAGAGTTGATCCCCGAGTTGATTCCTGAGTTGATCCCTGAGTTGACCCCCGAGTTGATCCCGGAGTTGACCCCCGAGTTGATCCCTGAGTTGATTCCTGAGTTGATTCCTGAGTTGATCCCTGAGTTGACCCCCGAGTTGACCCCCGAGTTGATCCCTGAGTTGATTCCAGAGTTGATTCCTGAGTTGATTCCTGAGTTGATCCCTGAGTTGATCCCCTGCACAGTTTTTAACAATCAGCCATCCAATACTGCACGCGAGCGGAGAATCAAGAATGACTACAGCGGGCTTTTTATGGCCCATTGCCTTATACATCCTCTCAATCAGATTGTGAGCCGTGCCGCAGTCAAATGAGTCGGTTTGATATGTAAACCAGTTGTCGATGATTTGGGCTACATTTTTCCATTGATCAGGAGTGAATTTTGTAATCTTTATGGGCATTTTAGATTCTCATATCTACTTATTATTTAGATGAAGGGGTAATGGGTCATTGTTTTGTAGGTATTATGATGGTGGTTTTAATGTCATTTGGGTGTATCCAGCGGCTTTTTGGAGTGTTTTTATTGCTCCGATATTTAAGGCTACCGCTATGTCCGCTGGGGTTGGCTGGGTAATTGGATTTATTCTTTCATCATTAGAAATCATTACCACTAGACCATTTTTAAGTCTGTGGACTACTTTTGCGGATTCTAGTTCTTGTGGGGTAGGATCAACCATTTAATTCTTATCTATACTCCCGAACCATACAGGATTAAGGGTTATCGCAGGAAGGGCGGAGGGGTCGAGTAGTTCGTTTCTGCTTAATATTCCCATATAACAGGTAAACGTCCCCCCCTCTGGGGCTAATTCTACAAATTCAGCAAAGGCGGCCCTATTATCAAATGGTCCACTCTCTGCTATGGCATTAAGTAATCTAGCAGGACCTCCACCGATTCCCTTGCTCCACATTTCCAGCATTTGGTTACTATTACGGCTTACCCGTCCACCACCGGCGGAAATCCCTGGAGGCGTTGCATAATTTTCATGCTTGCCCGCTATAACTAAATTCGCTTTTTTTAATTGCTGGCGGTATGTTCCCCACGTTCCCCCGGATTTTCTTAGCTTGGCGAGGGTGGCCCATTGCGTTTCGGTCAATCTTCTGGGTGATAATCCGGCCAAGATTGCAAGCATTCTCATGCGGCCACCGGTTAGTTTAATTCCATTGGTGCTTTCCGCTCCCACCTGGAAATTATTTAGACATACACCGGATTGGTCCAGGCCATAATCTGGTGGGTGGTGGGGGAGTTCCTGCTCTGTTTCCGGGATACCTGGTAGGTCCAGGGCGGGGTAATTCTCTAGGGCTGTGCCTATATCGTCCATCATTTCGATAAGATTTCCTCCAATCTTATCGAGGACCCGTCTTAGGGCCTGGTGGGCGGCGGTGGTGTTCTTAGCGTAGATATCCGCTATGTCCAATTTACCGGCGAGGGTATCCACCCATTGCTTTAAGTCTGTAACCTCGGATAAATTGTCGGAGGTTGGGGCGGCTGCTAATTTTTCCTCCAGGTCCTCTATTCGTTCATGTAGTATTACTGGATCATTTTCGGCTTTTTCTTTAATGGTCGCGGACATTTTTTCTTTGAGTGCTTCCAGGTCTACGGCGGCTATTTTCTTCGGCTCTATCGGAATTTCACCGACTTTTGGGGTCTTGCTGGAATCGAACGTCCGGCGGGCGCGAACTTGTACCCGTTGGAATAGATCAAATATTGACGGTGACCAGAACCATGCCTCCCCTAAAGTTAAACCGGCGAGTGTATCGCGGAATTCCTTGGCTTGGTCCCTATCGTCATGGGCTTCAATCCAAGAATCCAAGGCCTTGCGGTCCTGCGGCCCTGTGGTCTGGTGGGCTATCAATAATTCACATTGCGTTAATACGTCTTTGTTTACGCTTGCTGGGCGCTGATCTATCAGCATAACCCCAATCCCTGAGGCGCGGCCGCGGCGGACCAGGGATTCTATAGCTCCCACCATCCGGGCATTTGCTCCGTCCACCCTTTGGGGTACAAAAGTGGAGGCTTCATCGATCATCACCATAAGGGGGGATCGATGCGAGGCCTCACCCTTACGATTGTATAATCTCTCTGCAAAGTCTGCCACAAATCGGCGTTGTTTGGTTTTGGATAATTCTCGAAGCGATAGAATTACAGGCGTCGAGGATTCGACTACGAAATCTGCTATCAACGTCCCGTCAATATCTCGGAGTGGAAGGTCCCCATGTGGTCCACCCATTATCACAATAGGCAATCCCGCGGATTTTCCGGTCATGGAGGATTTGAGGCCATACCAAACATCCAGAGGGTCAAAAATTACCGTTTGTAAACCGGCCGCTAGCATATCCTCCGCTATGACCACTCCGGTATTGGTCTTGCCTGATCCACGGCGGCCGATTATGGCGGTGGTTTCGGTTATGAGGCCTAGGGGTAGTGATAAGTCCGGCGAAATGCATATCCTCGGTTGGCTCATAATTTAACCTCCGGCGGATATTCATAATATTGCCAATTAGGGGAGTCCTGCGCTATGGTCATTTTTGCGGATAAAGCACCGGAGGCATGGCAATCCAAATAAACCGCAGCCTGGCCCGCGGCGGTATGACCGTTCCGGATGTCATCAACCACTAGGACCAATTGACCGTTAGTAATAGCATCTCCTATCTTTATCTTTAATAAGGTATTAAATTTATTATTCATAGTAAGGGCCTGACAGTTTGGGGATTGACTGTTAATTTGTCTTTGAATTTGCCCCAATCTGCGGGGATTTTTCTTGATTCTGGCGGTGTGGTTGTCCTGTTTTCTAGCTTGTCAATTAGCGGTTTTAGTGTCAATTAGGCGGGGCGGGGCGGGGATTTCTGCTCTCGGCCTGTCAATTAGCGAGCATATACGGTCTGTTCTTGACAGAAGAAAACAGGGTATCCACAGCCCCGCGGGCCAATTGTCAATTAAAACCTACCGTAAATTACCGGGATTTCGTCGTTAATTTCATTCCGCAAAATATCAAATATATGTTTAGCGGAATCATTACGGGCCTGGGCTAGAGATTCTGCGGTCGGGTAGAATTCAAATCTCTTTGTACTTACGTTAATTTCTACCAAGAAATCTACACTAAACCGCATTTTTGCTACTTCCGGGGCCTCCCACCGAATCAGGTCAAGGCGGATTATTTCATCCGGAAGGGGGGTATCGGCCTTAGCGGAATCAGTAGCGGCATTGACAGTCGCTCCCATTGATTCATTACCCCTAGTTATGCTCTGGTTTACTTCCTGACTCCATTTCATGCGTTCAACCTGGCCTAAAAACGCTTTAGGCGCGGTATCTCGGAGGTAGGTTCTGAGTGTTTTAACCAATTCCTCCTGGTCGAGGGAATTTCCATCCTCTACCGATATTTGGGACCATACTTTCCATGCGTAGGATTCATTTAAAAATAACCTGGCGTACTCGAATCCGTTGTCTGTATTGAATACAACATCTATAAAATCAATACCGTTATCATCACGGTTAATACAGACAAATACTCCTAATTTGCTTAGTGCATTATCTTGTATGGATTTGTCATAATGGGAATTAGCTAAGGCTGATACGGCTGAAAGATTGGATAAAACATTACACCTATCAGGGTTGGGGGCGTTTACTAGGTTTAATTCCCCGGCTGTATTTTGCTCAATCCAGCGGCGTTTAGGTACTTCTCTAATTCGTTCGATTTCGGCGGTGGTGACTATGTCTTGTAGCTTGGCAATTGCTTCTGAAATCATTTCTACGGGTCCTTTTCTTGGGTGTGATAAATATTGAATGTCGGCTATACGGCGTCTAATGGATGTTTAACCCGCGGAGGAAATTTTGCCGGCAATCTGTGCGGTTTCCTCTGCGGCTGGCTCTGTGGGGGTTTCTTTGGCTATTGGTGGCTCTGTGGTATGTACTTCCCCGGTACTTTTATCTATTTCCTCTTTTTTGGCTGGGTCTATTAGGGTACTAATATCCAATTGAGTGGGATCATCGGGAGATTCTGGCTCAAATAACAATCCTCCGGCCCCTGGTCGCATGCGATATCCGCGGGTTTTGCGTTTTGGTATTGAGTGGGCAAATCGTAGGGTTACATCTACATCAACCAGTTTCGGAGGCTGGCCGGTTACGCTATCTGTATCACAAACCGGAATTAAATCCACAACCAGGGACACCTTACGGGCGGTTGCATCCCCTGGGCGGTCTGTCATATCCCGAATCACCTGTAATAATTCAAAATCAAACGCGGCTACCGGCTTGCCACCATCCATATCGATCATGGTGGATAATGATAATTTCTTATGACTACTCATATTAATTTTTCCGTTCCTTGGGGTTGGGTTTTTTTATCCGGTGGAGGATCACCGCGGAGTATCGATTCCGCTATTTCCAGTCGGTGTATGGGTATGTTTTTGGGAAATTCAAAACCTAGGCGTACTTTTTCACCTTTTACACTTACAATATGGACCCGGCCGATTGGGTTTTCAAGGGGTCCGACTACGCAAATTTCGCTTTCTTTACGCGATACAACTAGCATCCTTGCAAATCCTTTCTTTCGTTAAAACCGGCTCAATCCCCCGTAATAAGGGGACTAAGCCGGGGTGGTGGGGGCTTACTTAGAATCCAATAGGTATATGGGGAGGGTTCCATCCCACCACGGGTCGGCCATGCCTATTGGATATCTTGGACGTTATACACTATCGGGCTAAGGTGTGGGGAAATAATCAGTATAATTCTGGACTTTTTTATAAAAACCGCCCCGCGGTGGATGAGTACAACGGGGCGGCTTTTTCATAACTTCTTATATACCAGTATTATACGTTCATTCTATCCTCCTTCATAATTGGGTAATATTTATTAACTTAATGGACATTATAGCGTTTGTTGCATTAGTGCGCCAACTGCTGGCCACCATCCCCCACGGTCCTGGCTTGAATTAAAGTTCCGAACCTGGTTAGTGGCTACCACTGATCGGAGGCTATTTCCGGTATATAGCTTGCCATTGGGTCGGAGTAATACCGCGGAGGTCCCGGCAATATCAACCGTTCCACCGTTGGCATTGGCCCTAGCGTCGAGGATTCCGAATACTTCCACTGTTTGAAGGTCCCCGCTGGATTCGTGGTATAGGACCCCATTATCTCCGATAAATACTTCATTGGCTATAGCGCAGGCTGCGAGGGTTTTACACGTACCCGATTCCAGTGTAAGAGAATCTAAATTACTGGATACTTCAATTGTTCCCCCATCCTGAGTTATTGCTATGGTTCCCGCTACACCCTCTGGAATTACGAATTTAAGTTGAGGATCGGCGGCCATAAGAATATTTGTAAGGGTGGCTCCAGTTACAATAGATAATGTTCCGCGTCCGGCGGTTATATCCAGCGTGGTAATTACCCCATCCAGGTGGAGGAAATCACTACCTCCACGCTCTCCGCCGATTACCCTGAATGTGGTAAATGTACCGTCTATCCAGGCTCCAGAGCCATTGGATGCAAAATGGGCATTTGTGGAATTTACCTGTAATTGATTTGAGGGACTTGTAGCTATCTTTCCAAAATAGGTATCTCCTACATTGAAATCTGAAAGAGTCACAAGAGATTGGTTTAGGCCAGCGGTGATATTAGCATCACCTACAATAAATACATCATCCCCATTTACAGGGACCGCGTTCTCCACCCAGTTAGCGGCTACCCCATAATCTCCTGTATTTCCATTTGCTACGGTTTCCCATGTTCTATTAGCCATTACTATTACCTCATTTTTGTCTGTTTATAGGGGAATTTATCATTTAATTTGGCCTGCCTTTTTTTGCAGGGTTTACATTGCTTTATTGATCCTAAACTGAAGAATTTTATCAATTTTGTTATGGTGTCTCCAAGCCCTATACTTTGCGGTTTCGGCACGCTTTTGCGTATCCGGTCCATTTCGACGGGTGTTCTGGGAATATCACTTTTATATATACATAGATCACATACCCCGGCTGACGGTCTACCACCATATAGATTAAGTTCACACTCTGAATTTATTAAGTGAATACAAATCACGATATACTTACCGTTCCTGTACTTTGTAGAAAGACACATCCTCCCCCACCTGATCCCCCACACCATGGATACACTCCGATGTGTGGACATCCAGCCACGGGAGATAAAACATATTGCATATCCACAAGCTGATGGCCGGTAAAACCGCAATTTTCCTCTTCCAATTTAATACCTACAACCCAGCCCGCTTTATTACAAAAAGACGAATTTGCACAATTTAAACCAATTGAACGAATCCAAGGCGGAGTCCAACTAGCGCAATCTCCTGTACTTTCTATCAATACACCATCTGCACAATTATCATCTGTACAGTTTGAAGCCCACCTACACCTACTGCTGACTATTGGCAAAACTATTGATAAATTAAATTCGTAAACACAATAAAACCCAACCCTAACTATCTTTACCTGTAAGCCAGTTATAGTACAGCGGTAACTAGTATTACAAGCTGGACAATTTGCGTTTGGATTTGGACAACCCGCATCGCAACAACAAGTATCATCATTTAAATCGGTTAGCAAATCCCCACCCCTATGCCATAAATTGGTAGGCAGGGGGGCATCTCCATCATAATACAGATTGGCGGGGGGTATAGCCATAATATCCTATTAAGTGCAGGCTGGTGTAGTTCCCCAAGTTTCCTGGGTATCCCATAATTTTAAATTACCTGGGGCATCATAAATCAAGGTACACACAGAACCAACGGCGGCTAGATTTAGATTAATAGTTGCGGGATCAAATGTCCGATTTAATGGGGCGAGGGCTGAAATAGTTAAGTCTGAATCGTGCAAAGCCTCCGCGTCGTACGTTTCTGCTCCGGCCTGTACTGCTGTAATTTTCCCGGCAAATGGACCGTGTGGAGTGCTACCCTGGACAATGGTTATAACTTGGGTTCCTTCTGTGGAATCGTGTATATAACCCAGAACAATAGCACCGTCTACGGGGTCGGCATGCATAGGGGCGCGGCCCTCAATGCCTGAATGGTCGTTTTCGGTTGGGTGAATGGCCGGAATTGCGAAATCGTCCCCGGATACTGTCGAGGTAATCCCCACAAATACCGGGACTGCAAAATTCCCCGCTATATTTCGTTCTACCTGTACCCATGAATATTCATGTCTGGCAATTTCTCCACCTATGACCTGGAATCCTGTCAACCTCAAGAATATAAATTGTGAAGTTTTCCGGGGCTGGCGCTTGGCTTGGATTTCTGCTACTACCTGCTCTAATCTCTCTAATGCTTCCATTCCTTTTTGCAAGCCGTTATATGTCTTACCGGATAAAGTTACCTCGTCCGAATCTGACACCCTGCCAACTATAGAACCATATTTAGACAACTATCAGGCCTCTCAGATTGGAATGGTTAATAATCGAAAGTTAGAGGTCCAGGGGAATGGCTGCCACCAATTAACTGTTTTAGAAATGTAATTTTCCTCTGCATGATCCCCTAGGCTAGGCTCTATATTCACTCTACCAGCTAATTGTACGGTAGAGCGTTGTCCAAGATGAAAGTATCTATCTGCTGAAAATTCAGCGCTGATAACATATTCCTGCTGGTTTCCCTGTCCGCGGTGGTAGCTGATATCCGCGCCTCTGGAATACACTGATCCTGCTGGATAACCCCTCCATGGTGTATCG